>CAZBTW010000040.1:0-7060 GCA_964494925.1 uncultured Aquiluna sp. | reverse complement strand
CTTCATAACGAAGTTTGAAAGGTGCAAACTTGTTCGAAAAATTTACAGACAAGGCTCGTAGGGTCGTGGTGCTTGCTCAAGAAGAGGCAAAGCTCCTAAACCACAACTACATCGGAACCGAGCACATCCTGCTCGGGCTAATTCACGAGGGTGAAGGTGTCGCAGCCAAGGCGCTAGAGGCGCTGGGTATCAACCTGGAGCAGGTGCGCGAGCAGGTTCAAGACATCATTGGGCAGGGTCAGCAAGCACCCTCCGGCCACATTCCATTCACACCAAGGGCCAAGAAGGTCCTGGAGCTTAGCTTGCGTGAAGCACTTCAGTTGGGCCACAGCTACATCGGAACCGAGCACCTACTTCTCGGTTTGATTCGCGAGGGCGAGGGAGTGGCAGCACAGGTTTTGACCAAGCTTGGTGCCGACACCAACAAGGTTCGCCAGCAGGTAATTCAGTTGCTTTCTGGCTACCAGGGTAAAGAGTCGGTTTCCGTTGGAGGCGAGACTCAACCACAGGCCAAGGGCTCACAAATTTTGGACCAGTATGGTCGCAACCTCACTCACGCTGCTGCTGATGGAAAGCTTGACCCGGTTGTCGGGCGCGAGCGCGAAATTGAGCGCGTGATGCAGATTCTTTCAAGGCGAACCAAGAACAACCCAATTCTGATTGGTGAGCCTGGTGTTGGTAAGACTGCGGTTGTTGAGGGTCTAGCACTGGCTATAGTTGCCGGCAATGTTCCTGAAACTCTCCGTGGTAAGCAGCTCTATACCCTGGACATGGGAAGTCTTATTGCAGGATCCCGCTATCGCGGTGACTTTGAAGAGCGCCTGAAGAAGGTGACCAAGGAAATCCGCACCCGAGGTGACATCATCACCTTCATCGACGAGATTCACACTTTGGTCGGTGCTGGTGCGGCAGAAGGTGCAATAGACGCAGCATCAATCCTGAAGCCAATGCTGGCTAGGGGTGAGCTGCAGACAATCGGTGCAACTACCTTGGATGAGTATCGCAAGCACTTTGAAAAAGACGCCGCTTTGGTTCGTAGGTTCCAGTCAGTTCAGGTTGCTGAGCCAAACCCAGCCATGGCAATCAACATTTTGAAGGGGCTTCGCGATCGCTACGAGGCTCACCACAATGTTTCAATCACCGATGGTGCCATTGTTGCAGCGGTTGGAATGTCCGACCGCTACGTCACAGATCGCTTCTTGCCAGACAAGGCAATCGACCTGATCGATGAAGCCGGTGCCAGGGTGAGGCTGAGTTTCCTTTCAGCTCCGCCTGAGCTTCGCGAAATGGAAGACAAGATTGCAGTTGTTCGCCAGGCAAAAGAGCAGGCAATCGCCGACCAGGACTTCGAGGGTGCTGCGACCAAGCGCGATGAGGAGAAAAAGCTCACCGCCGAGAAAATTCGCATGGAAAAAGAATTCCGCGAGGGCAACGTTGAGAAGCCAGGAGTTGTCGACGAGGGCCTAATCGCTGAAGTCCTAGCCCAGGCAACCGGCATCCCAGTGTTCAAACTCGGTGAGGATGAGGGCGCCAAGCTCATTTACATGGAGCAGGGTCTCCACGAGCGTGTGATCGGTCAGGAACAGGCTATTGCTGCACTGTCAAAGACAATTAGACGCCAGCGAGCAGGACTGAAAGATCCAAAGCGACCTTCAGGCTCATTTATCTTTGCCGGTCCAACCGGTGTTGGAAAAACTGAGCTTGCTAAGGCACTTGCTGAGTATCTGTTTGAAGATGAAGATGCATTGATTTCGCTGGACATGAGCGAATACGGTGAGAAGCACACAGTCTCAAGGCTGTTCGGTGCTCCTCCGGGATTCGTCGGTTACGACGAGGGTGGTCAGCTGACCGAAAAGATTCGACGCAAGCCATTCTCGGTTGTGCTGTTCGATGAGATTGAGAAAGCTCACCCAGACATCTTCAACTCACTGCTTCAGATTCTGGAAGAGGGTCGCCTAACCGATGGTCAGGGCCGAACCTGGGAACCCGCGAGATTACCCGCGGTGCTCTTGGCTTCACCCTAGAGGGCAACTCTGAGAACGATTACGGACAGATGAAGGCAAGGGTTAACGAGGAATTGAAGAAGAACTTCAAGCCTGAGTTCCTAAACCGTGTCGACGATGTCATCGTCTTCCCACAGCTAACTCGCGAGGAGCTGCTGCAGATTGTAGATCTGTTCGTGAAGCGCCTGCAGGTTCGCTTGGACGAAAGAGACCTAAAGCTCACATTGACCACCAGCGCCAAGGAGCGGTTGATCGAGCTAGGTTACGAGCCTTCAATGGGAGCAAGGCCATTGCGTCGTGCTGTCCAGCGAGAGATCGAGGATGCCATCTCGGAGCGAATCTTGACTGGAGACATCGCAAGTGCTCAGGATGTCCTGGTTGATTTCATCGAGGGTGAATTCAGCTTTGTTGCGAATTCCAGGGAGCAAGAGCCAGCAGCCAGCTAATGACCGAGGTTCAGAAATATCAGGTTTTGGAATCACATGGTGGTTTCGAAATCCGAATGTATGAACCTTTCATTACTGTCTCGACTATTGAAAGCGCGGGCCTGCGTTCAGCAGGCAACCGCGCGTTTCAAAAACTTGCTGGTTACATCTTCGGAGGAAACTCCAATTCACAGCGCATCGCTATGACAGCACCCGTTACTGAGAAGCCTCTAGGTGACGGTTTCGAAGTCTCATTTGTGATGCCGGCCGGTATGACCCTGGATCAGATGCCAGAACCAAGCGGGGATCCTTTGAAGATTGAAAGCCACCCAGCACAAAAAATGGCAGCCATCAGATTCAGCGGGATGGTGGCTGAGCGCTCATTTGGAAACCAGGAGCAGAAGCTCAAAGAACTACTTGATGCTGCTGGAATTACTTACGATTCCACCCCGATATATGCGCGTTATGACGCCCCCACCACTCCGTTTTTTCTTCGCAGAAACGAAGTGCTGCTTTCTGTGTTGAACTAATTAGTTCATAATTGCCTGATGTTCCACATCAGATCAGCCAAGACTGCCGACGTTCCTGCCATTTCCAAAATAGCCAGACCACTGGTTGAAAAGCGAGTGTTGCTTGGCAAAGAGCTTGTTGAGTCATATGAGGGCATTCAAGAATTCATTGTTGCCGAGCAAGGCGGAGAAGTAATTGGTTTTGGCGCACTGCATGTGATGTGGCAAGACTTAGCCGAGGTTAGAACCCTGGCTGTTGCCGACAATCATCGTGGCAAGGGCATCGGGCAGGCACTCTTGAAGGAACTTGAGTCAAGAGCTGCTGACCTGGGCATCAAGAGAGTGTTTTGTTTGACCTTTGAGAAAGAGTTCTTTGGAGCAAACGGGTATCAGGTAATTTCCGATGTCCCGGTTGAGCCAGAGGTCTATGCGGAGCTGGTTCGATCTCATGACGACGGTGTCGCAGAATTTTTGGATTTGGCAAGAGTTAAGCAGAACACGCTTGGAAACTCGCGCATGCTCAAGCACCTGTAGCTAGATTTGTCCTATGGCAAATCTCGATCCGGTAATCATTAGGCGCAGACGAGTAGGTGCGCTGGTTGTCTTAGCGCTGCTCATAACCGTTATCTGGGGAATTCCGCAGCTGTTTGCCAATAGCGGTCAAGAAGCTGTCGAGCCTGAGCCCACAGCCACCGAAGAAGCGATCAACACTGAAATTACTGATTGTGCTCCAGGGGTAGTCAAAGTCGAGGCGATGATTGGTAAGTATGATCCAGAAACTGGCGCTACCGAAACGCTAAATAGTTTTGCCGGAGTGAGCGAACCATACATTTGGTATGAGGTGACAAACACTGGCCTAGTTGACTGCAGATTCAATGTTGGAACACGAGTCACCTTCTTCACTATCACCTCGGGAGAGCAGACCTATTACTCCTCCAGGGATTGCGATCGAACCAATGACAAGGACCTCACGGTCTTACTGCAGGCGAATGTGCCAGAACAGTCTGAGCCCTCGATTTGGGATCGGACCTATTCATCATCTGAGGGTTGCAGTGCTGCGGCTGGAATGCAAAAGGTGCCGACAAACGGAGCCACCTACAAGATCAAGGCTGAAGTAAACGGAGTGATTTCCGAGGAAGTTCGCTTTATTCTGAACTAGCCCAATGCTTTGGCCAGGGCTGCCTTTAGCTGTCCGCTTGAGGAATCCACAATTTGTTTGTGACCGAGCCTGGTTGCCTCGTTGGTTCTTTGGGAGAGGTTTGAGACACCTCGGATTTCTCCAGAGAGTGATATTTCTCCAAATGCCGCCACGTCTTTGGCAACACTTTTGTCACTGACTGCAGAGGCAATTGCAATTGCTATCGCCAAGTCAGCGGCCGGCTCAATGATTTTCATGCCACCAACTGTTGAGACATAGACATCCTTGTCACTCAGAGAGATGCCAGCACGTCGTTCAAGAACTGCCAGCAGCATGGCCACCCTAGAGCTGTCAACGCCGTTTGTGACCCGTCTGGGCTGAGGCGATGAGCTCTTGACCACCAGTGCCTGGATTTCGGCAATCAGTGCTCTTCTGCCCTCAACAGCAACTGTGATGCAGGTTCCAGAAACAGGCGTGGTGGCACCAGATACAAAGAGTTGGCTTGGGTCCTTAACCTCAACAATGCCCTCGCCGGTCATTTCAAAGCAGCCAACCTCGTCGGTTGGACCAAAGCGGTTCTTGAGGGTCCTAACAAACCGCAGTGCAGTCTGACGGTCTCCTTCAAAGTGACAAACCACGTCAACCAGGTGTTCGAGGGTTCTCGGTCCCGCGATAGTTCCATCCTTGGTCACATGGCCCACCAAGATAACCGGTGTTGAATTCTGCTTGGCCAGCCGGATCAGATTTGAGGCGACCTCTCGAACCTGAGACGGCATGCCGGCAGCACCGTCAATTTCCTGTGAGCTAACGGTTTGGACAGAGTCGACAATCATCAATGCAGGCTTGAGTTGCTCGAACTGTCCGAGGACATAGCCGAGGTCGGTCTCTGAGGCAAGAAACAGGTTTTCACTGAGGGCATTGGTTCGTTGAGCACGGAGCCTGACCTGGCTGGCAGATTCCTCCGCCGAGACATACAAAACCGTCTTGCCGGATTTGGCAAGACGTGAAGCAACCTCGAGCAACAAAGTGCTCTTACCAACACCGGGTTCTCCGGAGAGCAGGATGGCTGCGCCATCCACTAGCCCGCCGCCAAGAACCCTGTCAAACTCTTGAACCATGGTCGGCTGATAGCCATCGGTCACGATCTCGACCTCAGTAATTGGCCTGGCGGCATTTGATTTCGAGATGTTGGCCGGCTTTGCCTTGGTGGTCTGAGTGACTTCTGCTATCGAGTCCCAAGCCTGACACTTCGCGCACTGACCCGCCCATTTTGGGGTTGACCAGCCGCATTCAGAGCACTGGTAATCAATTTTTGTCTTAGCCACAAGAACAAACTACCTTGGCCCACCCCCAGCTAGATAACCTATTCACACAACCTTTGATTTTCGATTCAGAAATTTGGTGTTCGATGCGCAGGCATTCACAAGAACTCTGGTTGGTGCTGCTGGTCTCCCTTGGTGCCAGCAGCATCTATTCGGTGCTTAGCTTGCTTCGAAAACTCTTCAGCGAGCAGGGGCTGGCTGGCTCAGTCACCACAATCAATGCACCTAAGGCCGAACTTCCCTGGCTGGACCTAATTAGCCAATTGGCTTCAATTGGGTTGGCGCTGGTTCCGGTATTACTGGCCCTCTATTTTTTGAGACTAGATCAGATTTCAATTGGTTTGATTCCAAAAAAGGCCGATTGGTTCTGGGGCATTGGGCTGCCGCTGGTAATTGGAATTCCCGGAATCGGTTTGTATTTGGTTGCACTTGAGCTGGGGCTGACCTCGAGGATTGTTCCAAGCACCCTTGGTGATTATTGGTGGACTCCACTGATTCTATTTTTGGCTGCACTTCGGTCGGGCCTCCAAGAAGAAGTGATTGCGGTGGTATTTCTTGTCAAGAAGCTGGAGCTGATTCGACCCGAGCTAGCAATCATGGCGGTGGTAATAATTTCCAGTGCTTTTCGAGCCAGTTATCACCTTTATCAAGGCTTTAGTGCATTCCTGGGCAACTTTGTAATGGGTCTTGTTTTCGCCTATGTCTTTATTAGAACCGGGAGGGTTGCACCGTTGGTAATTGCACACACCGTAATGAACACGGCTGTGTTCATTGGCTTCCCGCTATTAGGTCAGCTGCTCTAGGGCTCATAGGATTTGATGATGGATAACTTACGCGTCTGCTTTTTAGGTACCGGATCGATGGGCTCTGCTGTCATGGAGGGCCTCTTGGCATCCGGTCACCCAGCGGAACTTATTTCGGCCACAACCTTCTCCTCTGAAAGCGCAAACAAGCTTCGTGCCAAAGGCATCAGCGCCATGGCAATCGAGGAGGCCACCGATGCCAACTCCCTGTTGGCCGGTGATGCTGACCTAATCGTGCTGGGTGTCAAGCCATTTCAAATTGTTGACGTGCTGACCCAGATTGAGTCTGAGATCGCTCCAAATGCAGTGGTTATTTCAATGGCAGCTGGCATCAAGCTAGAGACTATGGCCAAGGCTCTGCCAAAAAACAAGAACTTGATTCGCACAATGCCTAACACTCCTGCCCTGGTTGGAATGGGAGTCACCGGGGTAGCAGCATCCGAAACTGCCGGTGAAGATGCGGTAGAAGCGACCGTCGAGCTTTTCAACTCAGTTGGAGTTGCCCTGGAAATTGACGAGAGTCAAATAGATGCCCTAAGTGCCGTTTCGGGTTCTGGCCCCGCCTGGATTTTCTACATCATGGAACAGTGGGAAAAGATTGCAATCAATCACGGCTTCAGTCCGGAGCAGGCGGCATTGATGGTTCGCGGCACTTTTGCAGGCTCCGTAGATCTTCTCGCTCAAAGCGATAAAGAGCCCAGTGAACTCCGAGCTAACGTCACGTCTCCGGGGGGAACCACCGAGCAGATCATTGCCACCCTGGATAGTGCCGACCTGCAGTCGATATTTGAAGCCTCCCTGCAGCAGGCGCTAAAGCGAGCTAAGGAACTTGGCGCCTAAAAGCATTAGGCTTTATTCCA
>CAZBTW010000039.1:0-7073 GCA_964494925.1 uncultured Aquiluna sp. | reverse complement strand
AGGAGTTTCTTGAATCTCAGCAGGCCTGAAGATCTCTGGCTCAGGCTCTAACTGCGTCTGGATTGGAGGCTCCTGGGCCAAAGGTTCAATTCGCTCAGCGGCTACAGCCTGAACTGGTGTGGCCTGATCTAAAGAAGTCTCAGCAGGGGCAGCTACGTTCTTTTTAGCGGCCTTGCTGGCCTTCCGAGCCTGCCTTCTGGCAATTCGAATCGCTTTGCGCTCCTTGCGTCCCTCAACAAGCCAGTAGAGAACTGGAACCAAAACCAAGGTAAGGACAGTTGAGGAAATAAGTCCTCCGATAACCACGATTGCCAATGGCTTGGAGATAAAGCCCGAGTTTCCTGTTACGCCCAAAGCCATTGGCGTCAGAGCGAAGATGGTGGCTAGAGCTGTCATCAGAATTGGCCGCAGTCGCTGTCTGGCACCAGCGATCAAAGAGTCCTCCACGCTCCGGCCGGACTTTCGATATTGATTCACCAGGTCAATCAAAACAATGGCGTTGGTTACCACGATTCCAACCAGCAGCAGCATTCCAATGAGAGCTGGAACACCGAGCGCGGTGTCTGAAAGCAACAGCAGGCCAAGGGCGCCGGTTGCAGCAAATGGGATTGAAATTAGTAGCAACAGTGGTTGGATCAAGCTTCCAAAAGTAGCGACCATAACGATGTAGACAATTGCAACTGCTGCCACCAGGGCAATTCCTAGCTGCTCAAAGCTTTCGGCCTGATCAGCTGCAGCTCCTCCAATGCTTGCTTCTGCGCCTGCTGGAAGTTCAATTGAATCCAGTGTTTCGGTGACCTCTGCGGAGATAGCACCAAGGTCATCGCCAATAGGGGTCAACGAGACAGTTGCCGTGCGGTTACCACGCTCAGAGGTGATCGAGGTTGGTTTTAGAACTTCGGTGACGCTGGCGATGCTGTCCAGGCGAACCAATCCCTGGATTGTAGGAATCTGGAGCGCTCTGACATCTGCTATCGATTCTGGAGTCCTTGCGCCAGTTACATAGACATCGGCGTCCTTGCCCTCAATGTTCACGGTTCCAAGTGGGCTTGGCCTTAGTTGAGAGGCAACAATGCCAGTAACTGTGGTTTCTGCAAGCAAGTACTGGGCTGCCTTTTCTCGATCAACAACAACTTCCAGAACACGCTGATCTGCGTCGAGGGTTGTGCTGATTGAGCTTATGTTGGCAACATCTTCCATGCCGGTGGAGATCGCATCAACACCCTGCTGGAGCAATTCTGGATCGCTTGCCAGGACCTGGATGTCGATAGTTTCACTACTACCGAAACCGCCGCCAGTCGAGACTGTTACTTCGGATCCTTCTGGCACCTCGAGCTGAAGAACCTCTTGTTGAATAATTTCAATGTCTGCAGATTCTTCGGCGCTAACAGTGATTTGAACGCCTGAGGCTGCAGCGCCAAAGGCGACTCGACCATCGGCTGCTGAGCCGATGGTGCTCTGGACAACCTCGACGCCTTCAATCTCAAGAATTGATTGCTCAAGGTCTTTGGCGGCGCTGTCTTGTTCATCCAAAGTTGAGTTGCTTGGCATGCTCAGCGTTGCATTGAACTGGTTAGACCCTCCGCCATCAATGAAGTTTGTCTTCAGAAGTGGAACCAATGAGAAGGTATAGCCCAGAATCAGAACTGAGGCTGTCAATGTCAGCCAGGGGTGATTTTTAGTTCCGTTCAAAATCGGAATGTAACCGCGCTGCAACCAGCCGCGCTTTTCTCTTGCCTCTTCAACCTCGCGCTGGTTGTCCTCGAAGCCCTCCGGGTCCAATTCCTTGGCCTTGGCAAGGCGCTTCGGCATTCTCAGGAACCAGTAGGCCAAAACCGGAACAATTGTTAGCGAGACCAGCAATGAGGCAAGCAGTGCAATGGCCACCGTGAACGCAAACGGCCTAAACAGTTCGCCTACCAGACCAGAAACCAGTGCGATCGGCAAGAACACGGCAACCGTTGTGATCGTTGACGCCGTGATTGCTCCGGCCACTTCCTTAACTGCCGTGAGGACAGCCTTGCGGCGCTCCTCGCCGTAGCTGAGGTGTCGGTTAATATTTTCAATAACCACAATCGAGTCATCTACTACTCGCCCGATGGCAATGGTCAGTGCCCCCAAGGTCAAGAGGTTTAGCGAGTAATCAGCCAGCTGCAGACCAATGAAGGTAATCAACACTGAAGTCGGAATCGAGATGGCTGTAATTAGTGTTGATTTCACGCTCAACAGGAACACCAGGATCACAACAATTGCGAAAGTAAGTCCAAGTAGTCCTTCAACAGTCAGGTCCTTGATGCTCTCTTGAATAAATGGTGCCTGGTCAAAGATGGTTACAACCGAAACATCTTGCGCCAGGGCTGCCTTTAGGTCGGGAATTAAGTCCTGAACTCCTTGCGAAACCGCTACCGAGTTTCCGTCTGGAGTCTTGGTGATCGATATAGCAAGCGACTCCTTGCCATTGGTTCTGGCTATGGATGTGACCGGAGCATCCTCAAACTTGACACTTGCAACATCCGCAATTGTCACAACGGCTCCAGGGGTTGTTGGGTTTGCTGAAATTAGCGGTAGCGATTCGACAAGTGCCACTGAGTCAATCGCGGTGCCCATCTGGATTGCAATGCTGCCCTCTGAATCAACAAGTGATCCAACCGGCAACACCAGGCCATTTGCTGACAGGGCAGTTGCAATGTCTCGCTGAGTCAGCCCATTCTGGGCTAGGGCAGCCTGGTTCAGGGTTAGATTAAGGCGTTTTTGAACCGAACCTGAGACTGCAATGTCTCGGATTCCCTCAACCTGCTGGAAAAGTGAAGGCGCAAGTTTTTCTAGAGCCACCCCAAGCTCTTCATTGTCTCCGTTGTCTGCAGAAACTGCCAGGACGATGATTGGAACTGAATCAAAGCTACCCGAGATAACCTGCGGGCTTGCATCCTGGGGGAGGATGCCATCAATTGAGCTAATTGCTGCATTCAGTCGCTCCGTTGCATCGGACGTGGCGGTTCCAAATTCGAATGAGACTCTCAGCACTGAGAGTCCAGTTGAGGAGGTTACCGTGGTGGATTCAATGCCCTCTAGGCTGATTACGGCATTCTCGATGATTGTTGAAACTTGCTGATCCACAACCTCTGGAGAGGCGCCTGGATAGGAGGTGACGATCGCAGCTGCGGGGATCTCAATCGATGGAATCAGCTCTTGTTTCAGGGCACCAACCGACAGGAACCCGAAGACACCAACAATCAGGGTGATTAGAGCAACAACCGCACGATTAGCTAGCGAAAGTTTGGATATAAGTGACAAAAGAGGTCCTCAATGTTTTTAATTTCTAGCAACAACTAGCAAGCATAGAAGAATAATCCTCCCCGGCCGAGAATTCCGACTGGGAATAGGCTGTGGACTGAGCTAAATAGCCAGTTCCTTCACGAACTGAACTGGGGTTCCAAACCGGTGTCCAGTGACCGTTACTGACTGTTCCTTGAAATACGGAAGTAGTTCAATCCGACCAGCCTCTGTTGGCTGATGGTCATAAACGGCAACCTCGCAGTTGCTGTAAATTTCAGCCGCTGGTGACGCGCCCGGGGCTCCAATCCATCTCACGCGTGCGGGGCTGTCTGAAATTCTGGATGCGAAGGTAGCTGAGTCTTCGATTACTACCGCCACGCCCGCCTTTTTTAGAACCGCGAGCACACTATCTGGCAAGCTTTGCGCCGTCACTAGACCTGACCCAAGCAGCAACTGGGTTGAAACAGCTCTGAGAACTGCAGCCTCGGTAGCTGATTCTTCAATGCGAAGGATGCAGTCACTTCTGAAATACCTCAGCACGTTTCGCTCGCTGTCTAGTGCAGAAGGGTCGGTGGAAGATTGGAACACCTCACGCAGTGCCTGCTGATCACTCTTAGCGCCGCGAACCAACGACTCTAGGGTTGCTTCATCTAGCTGGCTTGTTGCGGAGCTGGCGAGCAGTTCAGTAACTCGCTGATTCTTGATCTCTTCAACGCTGGTTGCCGGAGCGGTGCTCCAACCGGTCAAGCTGATTATGTAGTTTGGGCCGCCGGCCTTGGTGCTTGGTCCAACGCTGGATCGCTTCCAGCCACCAAATGGTTGACGCTGAACAATCGCACCGGTTATGCCACGATTCACATAGAGGTTTCCAGCTTGAACATTCGCTAACCAGGTCTTGATTTCAGACTGATCAAGTGAATGGATGCCAGAGGTTAGGCCGTAGTCGACCGAATTCTGGAGAGCAATCGCAGCCTCTAGGTTTGGTGCGGTCATTACGGCAAGAATTGGTCCGAAATACTCTGTTCTATGGCTCTTTGAATTTGGCTTCACGTGGTATTTGACAGCTGGAGACCAGAGCTTTCCAGTTTCATCCAGTTGCGAGGGTTCAACAAGCCATTTCTCACCGCGCTCGAGCTGGGTAAGTCCTTCGAGCAGCTTTCCCTCTGGGGGAGCAATCATGGGTCCCATTTGTGTTCTTGGGTCATCAGGGTGACCTACGTGCAAGCTGGTGACAGCATCCTCAAGTTGTCTGCGGAACCGCTTTGACTTTGCTGCGGACCCAACCAGAATCACAAGCGAACTAGCAGAACATTTCTGACCAGCGTGGCCGAAAGCAGAATAGGCAATGTCTTTGGCGGCCAAGTCATAGTCAGCAGACTCTGTGACAATAATTGCGTTTTTACCGCTGGTCTCGGCCAAAAGTCGCATGTTGGGCTTAAAGCTCTTGAAAAGCTCGGCGGTTTCGTATCCGCCGGTGAGAATGACCTGGTCCACGCTCGGGTGAGATAGAAGCTGCTTGCCTAGACCGGATTCACTGATTTGAATAGGGGCGAAAACATCAGGTTCAATATTTTTAGAGATGATGTCGGCCAACACTGCGCCACAGCGCGCTGATGCACCGGCCGGCTTGAAAATCACAGCCGAGCCCGCTGCCAAAGCAGCCAGTGCCCCTCCGGCTGGAATTGCGATTGGAAAATTCCAGGGTGGAGTTACGACAGTCAACCGGTAGGGTTCAGGCTTGGCGCCATCGATGGAATCTAATTCCTCAGCACGCTCTGCGTAGTAATGAGCAAAGTCAACCGCCTCGGATATTTCAGTATCTGCCTGATCTAATGTCTTGCCAGCCTCAGCCATTGAGACTTCAATCAGTCTGGCGCGGTTGGCCTCCAAGGCAACGCCAACCTTGTGAAGCTTTTCAGATCGCTCAAGACCTGAAAGCGTCGCCCACCTTTGCCCACCTGCAACAGTCCTGGCAATCAACGATTCAAGATCTGACTCGGATGTGACGGTTTGATTGGACACGAGGTCGAGGCCAATGTCGCTGGTGGCAGCGGCCCGAATTATCTCGTAGCCCCAACTCCGGTTCCCTGCCAAGGAAGGGTCCGTGTCCGGTGCGTTTTGGAAGCCACTGGCTGGTTCAAAGGCAAGGTCATTGTGCCTGTCCTGCAATCTATTCGGGATTGGTACCTCTTGGTCTAGCAGATTCAGCGAGACTTTGAATCTCTCAGTCTCAGTTGCAAATACCTCTGGAGACGTTAGCTGGAATGCATTGGAGAGGAAGTTTTCTTTAGAGGCGCCCTCTTCCAGTCTCCTAATCAAATAGGCAATAGCAACGTCAAATTCCTGTGGGTGCACCACGGGAGTGTAGAGAACTAGGGTGCCAACGGTCTTTCTAATAACGTTCGCCTGAGCTTGAGCCATGCCAAGCAACATCTCGAAGTCCATTCCAGACTGCGCTTGTCGCTGAGAGGCCAGCAGCCAGGCAAAAGCGAGATCAAACAGGTTGTGCCCAGCGACACCAATTCGAACATTCCGAACTCGTTCTTCGGTAAGGGCGTAGTTCAGCACTCGCTTGTAGTTCGCATCAGCAGCGGCCTTTGATTCAACGGTTGCCAACGGCCAACCGTGTGATTCGGCATCAACCCTCTCCATCGGAAGGTTTGCGCCCTTAACAACCCTGACCTTCACAGGCGCACCACCGTTTAGGACCCGGCTGGCGGCAAACTGCTGGATGTCAATCATTGCCCTGAGTGCATCAGGAAGGTATGCCTGCAGCACGATGCCGGCTTCAAGGTTCATGAATTCTGGCTTGGTGAGGATCCTTTTGAACACTGCGACCGTCATGTCAAGATCGTGGTATTCCTCCATGTCCAGGTTTATAAACTTCTTAGCCTTCGACTCAGCTGCAATTGCATACAGCGGGCTGAGCCTCTCAACAACATCCGTGACAGTTTCGTCGAATGACCAGGGGGAGTGAGGGGCAACAATCGCGGAAACCTTCACCGAGACGTAATCGACATCAGGTCGGGACAGCACTTCGCTGACCTTCTTGAGCCTTCGATCCGCCTCCTTGTTTCCCAGAACGGCCTCACCGAGAAGGTTAATGTTCAGGGTTGAACCTTCAGAGCGGAGCTTGGAAATACTTCTGGAGAGCTTCGATGGTGTGGCATCAATAACCAGGTGCGCAACAAAGGATCGAAGAACCTTCCGGGCAATCGGAATCACAATCCATGGAAATGGTCTTGCCAGAGTTGCTCCAAGTCCGAGCAAAGCACGAAGAATCCAGGGTAAAAACTTTGGGGTGATTTTTCTCAAGCGATATAGGTTCTTGGCTGCGACCCTGAGGCTTTCAGGACGGATGACTCCATCAACGAAGCCAACGGCAAAGTCCAAGCCGTTTGGGTCTTTCAGCAGACCCGAGAGGCGATCGGCAGCCGGTGAGCTCTTTTGTTGGGAGGCGGCTAGCACCCATTGCTGCACCTGCTCTATCACGGCAGCTGATAGCTCAGATTTGGCAGGAATTCCTGGGATTTCGGTTGAGCTAAGCGCCATTGATTTGCCATCTTTCGTCTTCTACAACGGCCCAACTCTACGCCAAATCAGGCTCATCTGCAGTAAGCGAATCTGATTGGCCCAAGCACTCAAATTCAAGATCTAACTGTGTCTTAAACCTTGGTATTCAAGGCTTTTTTGGCAACGAGCTACCAGCTAGTAGACTTGAGTGCGGTCTGATGACCATCTTTGCCCTCGTAGCTCAGTGGATAGAGCAAGAGCCTTCTAATCTCTTGGTCGTAGGT
>CAZBTW010000038.1:0-7239 GCA_964494925.1 uncultured Aquiluna sp. | reverse complement strand
CTGGATTAGACTTGTAACAAATGTCCACGATTGAAAAGCCAGCCGTCGCGCGCCTTGGAACCAAGATCAAGGCTTACTTTTTCCTAACCAAGCCCCGAGTCATCGAACTGCTCTTGATTGCAACAGTGCCCGCGATGATTTTGGCCGAGCGCGGACTTCCATCGCTATGGCTTATCTTTGCCACAGTTTTTGGTGGTGCTCTCAGCGCAGGAAGCGCCAATGCCTTCAATTGCTACATTGACAGCGACATCGACAAGGTCATGGGCCGCACCAAGAATCGCCCACTGGTCACTGGAGAGCTAACCAATCGTGAAGCTTTCATATTTGCCTGGGCGATTGGAATTGCTTCGGTTGTTTGGTTCGCAGTGGTCATCAATCTGCTTTCAGCACTGCTGTCATTGATTGCAATTTTGTTTTACGTATTTGTTTACACCCTTGGCCTGAAGCGCCGTACTCCTCAAAACATTGTCTGGGGAGGAGCCGCGGGAGCAATGCCGGCAGTGATCGGTTGGGCTGCCGTTACAAATGAGCTCTCCTTGAGCGCTTGGGTGCTATTTCTCATCATCTTCCTTTGGACTCCACCTCATTACTGGCCGCTGTCCATGCGCTACCTGGATGAATATAAGGAAGCCGGTGTTCCGATGCTTCCAGTGGTGGCCAAGAACGAAAAGGTTGGGCGCCAAATCATTCTGTATGCATATGCATACTTCGCCTCGACCTTGCTTTTGATTCCTGTGGCAAACATGGGAATGGTTTACACGGTTTCAGCGGTGCTAACCGGAATCTGGTTCACCTGGGAATCGCATCGACTTTACGCCGAGGCCAGAGTGTCGGTGCCGAAGAACCCAATGCGGCTATTTCACGCATCCATCACACACTTGACAATTTTGTTCTTGGCAATCGCGATTGATCCGCTTATCCACTTCTAGGCCTTCAGTTCTTCCAACCTTGCCAGAGCCTCATTGCGTTCTGCAGCGTGATCTACGATCGGCGTCGGATACCCGTTTTGATAGCCCAGGAGGTCGTTCCATGGCTCATGCGCTGAGCCACCCTCTAGGTGCCCCAGTTCCGGAATCCACTTTCTGACATAGTCCCCGTTTGGATCGAACTTCAAACCCTGTAGTACCGGGTTAAACACTCGGTAGTAGGGGGAAGCATCGGTCCCACAGCCGGCAGTCCATTGACAACCGTGAGCATTTGAAGCGGGATCAAAATCTGTTAGGTGAGTCTCGAAAAACTCAGCGCCAATTTGCCATTCAAAATGCAGGTCTTTGACTAAGAAACTTGCTACCACCATGCGCGCTCGGTTGTGCATCCAGCCGGTGCTGACTAGCTGTCGCATTGCTGCATCCACAATCGGATAACCGGTCATTCCGGTCTTCCAACTATTTAGCTTGGCCTCGTGCAGAACTGGGTCGTCGTATCTCATTGCCTTGTACTTGGGGTCATAGTATTCGCGCACTGTTTCTTGGTTGTGAAACAGGACATCGGCGTAGAACTCTCGCCAAGCAATCTCTTTCCGAAAAACTTCTTCGCCTGGAGATGTGCCGAGACTGGCCAACAAAGTTCTCGGGTGAATCTCCCCGTGTGCTAGCGCGTGGGAGAGCTTCGATGTCCCATTCAGATCCGGGCGATTTCTATTTTCTGAATACTCAAATAATCGCTGTTGACTAAATCGGGCCCAAGTTTCAAGTGCATAGGCTTCACCTGCGATGACCTTGAATGGGGCCACTTTGGTGGCTTCTGGCAAAGCCGACTGAGGCAACGGGGCCATCCAGTTGACGGTCTGAGAATCTAAGCGATAGGGGAGTGCTACCGGTCTTTCCGACCAGCGTCGATAAAACGGAGTGTAGACCCGGAGCGGAGAATTATCGTCCTTCAGCACAGTGCCGGGCTCCACGGCGTAATTGCTGCCAACCAACTCCAACTCAACACCGATGGCCCTCAGGGCTGAACCGACCTCAATCTGTTCGGCTATTCCATCCGGGTCAAAGGCCCTGGTTGCAACAACTTTCTCGGCATTGACCTCTGCAGCCAGCGATGTCAAAACCTGCGCAGCTGGGCCAACCTGAATGTGCAATCCGGTCGGTATTGATTTTGAAAGTGAGCGCAGCGATTCGACCAGAGAGTGTTGCCGTAATCCGGCTAGCTCACCGAAGACTTCCGGGAAAACGAATACCGGAAGTAGCTCACTGGCGATTTCGGACGCGTGGGTCAGGGCCTGATTGTCCTGGAGCCTCCGATCCTTGCGAAACCAAAAGATGGCCTTCACCTGGAGACCGACCTAGCCATAAAGAACTGGAAACTTAGTAGCGATGCCAGGGATGCAGCTCCAAGCATGTGGAGCCCAACCAGAAGCTCAGGGACCCCCAGTCTTGCCTGCACCACACCGATGACCGCCTGAACAATGCTCGCGATTAGCAACAAAATAAGAATGCGGGTCTCCAGCCTCTTGAAGCCAAGCCCAGTTTTCTTAGCCTGCGCAAAATACTGAATGAGAATCAGAAGCAACATTAGGTAGGCCGGATAGGAGTGAAAGTGCTGCCAAATTTCGAGGTCTAGACCATTTCTTGGGGTGGCCGCGTCACCAGCATGAGGTCCAGCACCGGTCACCACCACGCCTATCGCGATGGCTACAAGACCGACCAAAGCCGTTGGAATGGCGAGCTTCTTGTTGACATCGTGAATCTCACCCACAGGCTTTGGAAGTGCGCGCCAAACTAGCAGTGAAGCAACTGCAATCAACGCCACCGAAACCATGAAATGCAAACCGACAATCCAGGAGTTAAGGCCAGTGAGAACAGTGACTCCTCCAATTACTGCCTGCAAGATAATGCCGGCACCCAGTAAAAATGCTGGCGCCACCAGGCCTTTGGGCTCTATGACTTTGGCCTTTTGAAGAATTCGGAACGAAAATCCGACCATGATCAGTGCCGACAATCCGAGCGTCGAAACAGTCAAAGCCGAAAGGCCCTGCAGGTTATTGAAGATCAGACCGAAGATAAAGATGAAAACGCCCGAAAAGAACCCGAGGGTGAGTCTGATAACTGAGGTCAGCCCGGCCGTTCTGCGCAGAACCACAATGAAAGTTAGCAATGCAATGATTAGCAGCACGAACGTAAGAAGTCTGTTGGCAAACTCAATGAATCCGTGGATTCCCATTTCAGAGGTGCTTACCAGTGACTCTTCGGTGCATTTTGGCCAAGTGGGGCAGCCGAGACCGCTTCCAGTAAGTCGAACCAAGCCACCGGTGACCACAATCAGAATCTGAGTTGCCAGGGAAAGCCAGACATAGAGCCTCAGTCTTCCTTGTCCCGCTACTACCTCTAGCAACCTTGCTGCCGCAGTCTTCATCTAGCCCTTACTTAGGTTTGCCTTACTGTTTTATTCTGGTCAAAGTGTTTAGGCTGGTGACCAGCACTTAGATAAGTTTCTCACGACAAAGTTTGCAAGGAATAGAGTTCCGGCAAATCAGTTGTAATTACTGAAACCAGGAGGCAACATGTCAGAAAAAATAATTGACCGCCCAGAACTAGATGATCTCGGAACCTACGAGTTTGGTTGGTCAGACAAGTCCAGCGCCGGCGACACCGCCAAACGAGGCATTTCCGACGAGGTCGTAAAGGATATTTCTGGCAAAAAGGACGAGCCAGCCTGGATGCTCGAGAGGCGCCTGAAGGGCTATGACTACTTCCTCAAAAAGCCAATGCCAACCTGGGGTTCAGACCTCAGTGGAATCGATTTTGACAACATCAAGTATTTTGTTCGCTCGACAGAGAAGCAGGCTCAGAACTGGGAGGATCTCCCGGAGGACATCCGCAACACATACGAGCGACTTGGAATCCCAGAGGCTGAGCGCCAGCGCTTAGTTGCCGGTGTTGCGGCCCAGTACGAATCCGAGGTTGTCTACCACCAGATTCGCGAAGACCTAGAGGCCCAGGGCGTTTTGTTCTTGGACACCGACACGGCCCTTAGGGAGCACCCGGAGATTTTCCAGGAATACTTCGGAACCGTAATTCCTGCTGGAGACAATAAGTTTGCGGCTTTGAACACTGCAGTTTGGTCTGGTGGATCGTTTGTTTATGTCCCAAAGGGCGTAAAGGTTGAGATTCCACTGCAGGCCTATTTCCGAATCAACACCGAGAACATGGGACAGTTTGAGCGAACTCTGATCATCGCTGATGAGGATTCATATGTTCACTACATCGAGGGTTGCACCGCTCCTATTTACGACTCAGATTCGCTTCACTCAGCGGTAGTGGAAATTATTGTGAAGAAGAACGCTCGGGTTCGCTACACAACGATTCAAAACTGGTCTAACAACGTCTACAACCTGGTGACTAAGCGAGCTATCGCTCACGAGGGTGCAACCATGGAGTGGATTGATGGAAACATCGGGTCCAAGGTGACCATGAAATACCCAAGCATTATCTTGGCTGGAGAGCATGCCCGCGGCGAGACCCTGTCGGTTGCATTTGCAGGGGAAGGACAGCACCAGGATGCTGGAGCGAAAATGATTCACCTAGCTCCTCACACAACGAGCTCGATTGTTTCCAAGTCGATTGCTCGAGGCGGCGGAAGAACCTCCTACCGCGGTGAGATTCGAGTTAATCCGGGAGCACATCACTCGGCGAACACGGTTCGCTGTGATGCTCTGCTAGTTGACACGATTTCTCGTTCAGACACCTACCCTGCAAATGACATTCGCGAGGATGACGTGTCAATGGGTCACGAGGCCACGGTTTCTCAGATCAGTGCTGACCAGCTGTTCTACCTGCAGTCAAGAGGCATGGAAGAGGACGAGGCAATGGCCATGATTGTTCGAGGTTTCATCGAACCAATCGCCAAAGAGTTGCCAATGGAATATGCGCTTGAACTGAACAAGCTAATCGAAATGCAAATGGAAGGGGCTGTTGGCTAGATGGCTCAGCACGGAATTGAAGAACACTCACACGGACTAGTTCCGCTCCAAACTAGAAACGAACGCCCTAGGTCCACCAGCATTAGTGATTTCAGTGAACTTTCAAGTCGCCAGGAAATCTGGCGCTACCTCCCGATGGACAAGCTCAGGGGGCTCGACAGTGAGGTAATGGCTGAACTTCAGGATTCAGAGATAAAAAAGGAGCTCGCAACAGGGGTCACTGCAACCTGGATTGATTCGACCGCTGACGTAGTTGGAAAAGCAGGCCTTCCAGAGGACCGCATTTCCGCAATTGCCTGGACCAACGCTTCCAAAACACTTTTGGTGGAGATTCAAGACAACGCAGAAATAGCGGATCCTTCTTTTTTGACGGCCGAATTGGCTAATGCCGATGCCAAAGCTTTCCACGTGTTCGTGAAAATCGGAGCCAACGCAAAGGCGACCATTGTCCTGGATCATGTTGGCCTAGGAGTGCTTGCCGAGAACGTTGAAATTGAATTGGGCGCCGGTGCAAAGCTTGATTTTGTCTCCATCCAAGACTGGGACCAGGGCTCTTCACACATCTCTAGCCAGTTCACCAGACTTGGTCGGGATTCAGTATTGAAACACGTTGTGGTTTCACTCGGTGGAGACCTAGTTCGAGTGACTCCATCAGCAGCCTTGTCTTCCCCGGGTGCTGAAATTCAGATGTACGGCGTCTACCTGGCCAATTCAAACAACTACTTTGAGCACAGGCCCTACGTTGACCACATTGCCGAAAACTGCATCTCAAATGTTGCATACAAGGGCGCCCTGCAGGGTGCCGGAGCCCACACGGTTTGGGTTGGCGACGTGCTAATTCGTCAGAGCGCTGTTGGAACCAATAGCTATGAGCTGAACCGAAACTTGCTACTAACCGACGGTGCTCGCGCCGACTCTGTTCCGAATCTTGAGATTGAAACAGGCAAGATTGAGGGCGCCGGTCACGCAAGTGCATCTGGTCGATTTGATGACGAGCAGCTGTTCTATCTAATGGCTAGAGGAATTGACGACACCGAAGCTAAGCGCTTGGTTGTTCGCGGGTTCCTGAACGAAGTAGTCCAGAAGGTGGGAATTGAGGCCGTTGAAGAGCGTCTAATCCAGAGCATTGAAAAAGAGCTCGAAAAGGTTGGTGCCTAATGGCAGTAAGAATCTGTGCGGTTGAGGACATCAAAACTGGCTCTGCACTTCGAGTAATGATCGAAGGACACGCTATTGCGCTGGTTCGAACCTCGGACACTGAGTTCAAGGCCATCGATGACAAGTGTTCGCATGGTGAGGTCTCGCTAAGCGAAGGCTTTGTTGAGGATGAGACCATCGAATGCTGGGCCCACGGAGCCAAGTTTGACCTCAACACCGGAAATCCGCTGAGTCTGCCTGCGTATGAACCCGTCAAGGCCTACGAAGTATTAGTTGAAAACGACCAAATTTTTATTGAATACGAAGCGTAAAGGAAATCAATGTCAACCCTAGAAATCAAAAACCTCCATGTTTCAGTTGAGACTGAGCAGGGCAAGAAGCAAATCCTCAGGGGAGTGGACCTAACCATCAACTCTGGAGAGACCCATGCAGTGATGGGGCCTAATGGGTCTGGCAAGTCGACCCTTGCCTACTCAATAGCCGGTCACCCAAAATACGAAGTAACCGACGGCGAGATCCTGCTTGATGGCGAGAACGTGCTTGAGATGTCAGTTGACGAAAGAGCTCGTGCCGGTCTATTCCTAGCAATGCAGTATCCAGTTGAGGTTCCAGGCGTTTCGGTTTCGAACTTCCTGAGGACAGCAAAGACTGCCATTGATGGAGAAGCACCAAAACTACGTGAGTGGATTGGTGACCTGAAGAAGGCGATGAAGGATTTGAGGATGGACTCAGACTTCACCGAGCGAAACGTGAACGAAGGATTCTCCGGTGGCGAGAAGAAGCGTCACGAAATCCTACAGATGGAGCTTCTAAAGCCGAAGATCGCAATCCTGGACGAGACTGACTCTGGATTGGATGTTGACGCGCTCAAGGTTGTTTCGGAGGGCGTAAACAGGGCAAAGGACAACACCGGACTCGGTGTACTTCTGATCACTCACTACACCCGAATCCTGCGTTACATCGAGCCAGATTTCGTTCACGTGTTTGTGGCTGGCAAGGTTGCCGAGCAGGGTGGCCCAGAGCTAGCAGAACGCCTGGAGGCAGAGGGCTACGATCGTTACCTGAAGGCTGATGCATGAGCGAAGCTAAGGAACTTGAGCCTGCCAAGTACGACCTGGTCATCGAGGCAATGAAGGACATTATTGTCCCTGAGATCGGCG
>CAZBTW010000037.1:0-7343 GCA_964494925.1 uncultured Aquiluna sp. | reverse complement strand
AAGGTCCCCGTTTGCGCCTTTTGTCGCAGTACTAGTCAGCGCCAGGAAATCTTCATGGGGAGGATTTCTTATGGCAGCAAGTGTGTGACCTGTGGTGCGACCGAGCAATACAGTGCGAAACAAATCAGAGACCAGGGTTACCTGGCAGCAGGTGATAGCTCCAGCCCCTTTAGCGTTGTTGGTGACCTATTGAAAAACCCCTACTACCTAGTCACTGGCAAGCGTTCACCCAACCCTGATTCGAAATAGTTCTCCACAGAATCTTTTTCTAGGCCAACTGGACTAACCGGACTAGGCTTAGATTCATGATCAGAAAAGTGAACATGCACGAGGCAAAAACCAATTTCTCGAAGCTCGCTCAACAGGTTGAGGCAGGCGAAGAGGTTCTGATTGCCCGTGATGGAAAGGTGATCATGAGGTTGTCCAAGTATGAAGAGGAACTCTCGGTGCCGAGGGATTTTTCAAGCCTAAAGGGGCTTACCTCCCCAATTAGTGATGAGGAGTGGGAGCGGATGGATCAGGAGTTCCTGGATTCCATCGAGTACGGCGAGCTGGATGTATAGCGGCTACCTACTAGACACTCAAGTCTTGGTGTGGCTGGAACATTTTCCTGAAAGAGTCGGCAAGAGAACTAGAGATTACGTGGAGCGACGTTCCATTTATTTTTCAACTGTTTCCATAGCAGAACTAGCCTTCAAAGGTTCTCTGGGTAAGTATCCGTTCCATCCCGACTCCCCAGGGTCATGGAGTGCCGCGGGAATTCAGCCTCTGAATTTTGACTCGAGCGCTGGATTTTCCTTTGGTCGCTTTTCCGCAACTCAGGTCCCGGATCCGATGGACCGCCAGATCATGGCCACGGCGGTTGCAAATAATCTGATCCTCCTCACCTCAGATAGGAAGATCCTGGCTCAGAGATTTGACTGGGTGCTAGACGCCACAACGTAGACTTAGCAGAGTCTTAGGAGTCCAAGTGTCAGAAATCCGTCAGGTAAAGCCCAGAACAGAGGGCTGGACTCAGCGTAAGGACGAAACTGGCAAGCCTCTGTTGCAGTTTGCAGAACCTAAGCGCGGTAAGCCACCGCAGCACTTAGTCGACATCGAACCCAGTGAACGCGCTGAAACAATCAAGAGCCTAGGTATTCCAGCCTTTAGGGCCAAGCAGCTAGCAACCCACTACTTCACTCACCACACCTCAGATCCAGAGCTGATGACCGACCTTCCTAAGGAAGGTCGGGCCGAGTTGGTTCAAAAGGTTTTGCCAACTATGTTGACCGAGGTCAAAAGGCTGCAGACCGATGATGGCAAGACCATTAAGTTTCTTTGGCGTTTGTTTGACGGAGCACTTGTTGAGTCAGTTCTGATGCGCTATTCAAACCGAATCACACTGTGTATTTCTTCGCAGGCAGGTTGCGGAATGAACTGTCCGTTTTGTGCAACTGGGCAGGCAGGCCTCACCAGAAACATGTCGGCAGCTGAGATTGTGGACCAGATTGTTCGAGCAAACAAAGTAATTGCTGAGGGTGGTTTGGGTAAAGCCAGGCACGATGATGAGCGAGTAAACAACATCGTTTTCATGGGCATGGGTGAACCTCTTGCCAACTACAACAAGCTAATGAGTGCGATCAGGACCATGGTTGCCCCGCAACCAGAGGGGCTTGGCATGAGTGCCAGAAACATCACCGTTTCAACGGTCGGTCTGGTGCCAGGAATCAAGAAGCTGGCTGAGGAGGATCTGCCGCTCACCTTTGCTCTTAGCCTTCATGCCCCAGATGACAAGCTCCGTGATGATCTGATTCCAGTAAATGACAAGTGGAAGGTCGACGAAGCACTGCAGGCCGCCTACGACTATTACGCCAAGACTGGCCGCAGAGTTTCTATCGAGTATGCGCTTATCAAAGACATGAACGACCATGTTTGGCGTGCTGAGCTACTGGCCGAGAAGCTAAATGACCTTGGCAAGGGTTGGGTTCACGTGAATCCAATTCCACTTAACCCAACACCTGGTTCGGTTTGGACTGCATCAACTCCAGAACAAACCAGTGCCTTTATTGACACCCTAGAGAGCTACGGCATTCCAACTACTCTGCGCGACACCAGAGGCAAGGAAATCGATGGTGCTTGTGGGCAGTTGGCTGCTGCTGACTAGCCGCACTCAAACTGTTTAGGTGACCGGTCTAGCTTAAGGACCAACAGTTATGCTGGTTACATCTGAAACTGGAGCTAGCACAGCAGACACGCGAACCCCAACTGCACCATCTGCTTCATCCCATTCTCCAGATAGATAAGGATCATTCTTCACCAACTCGCTGTATTGACCAGAGATGCACTTCAGTACGAAATCAGGGTAATCAGCGCTAAATTCAACAAACCCCGAGAATGAGTAGAAAACCCTTTTGCCTACGGTCTCAGTCCAGTAATTCTCTTGGTCATTAGCGTCCTCGGCCGCGTAGGGATCAATGTAGCATTTACCAGGTTGCAAAGGTCCATTTCCACCGTTTGAATCTCGTTGAACATCTACAGACACGGTGTACAGATACTTTCCAGGAGCAAATCCGGACTCACTAAACACTTCGGTCGCAATTTCTCCGTCATCGCCATCTTGGCTAGTGCCCTGGCTGCTGTTAAGGAGAACACTCCCGGTTTTTTCGATGAAGTAGGCACCGCGAGAGTCAGCATCTGTGCCATCGGCACCATCAGCCCCTGCAGGTCCCTGAGGACCAGTGGCTCCTGTTGCACCGGTCGGTCCAGCTGGGCCTTGTGGTCCAGTGGAGCCACCACCACTGGATCCATCTCTGCCTCGAAGCCTGACTGCATCACCCCAGGAGGTTTCGGTTTTAGGGCCATAAAGGTTTGCTGTTTGAAGGTCGATGTAGAAATCGCCTAGGTTGCCGGTCTCTAGGCTGGGCGCACCTTGCCCAGAAAGAATTTGGGTGGCAGGTTGTGAGTCAAAAGGTTCGATATCTATCGGGTCAAGACCCAGTACGCGAAGAGTTGATCCTCCCGGGCAGCTGTCACCAGAGGCAGCTGAAACATTGCGGGTTTTGTGATTCACGCAGATGCTGACACCATCCCAGCGTTCGCTAGCAATGGTTGAGAGGCTACTCAGCCCCATTGCAACAGTGAGGCCAATGGCGCCTAAGACTACAAACTTGGTTTTCTTCATGAAAGCTAGCTTCTGTGGCTGAAAGTTTGTTGGGGTGAGCTGGGGCTTTATTTGGCAATAATCGGGGGGATTTCCCTACCTTTTTAGTGAGCCTTATTGCCTGCTGTTTGCTGGTCGGGGGACTTTTGGCAATACTGGCTTACGTGAAACTTAAACTGGGGATTTGTGAGGATGACCCCTTCACGCTCGCAACCCTGTCAGCTGCCATTTCTTTTCGAGATGTTGACGTTGTGTTTTCGGTTTCTGACCCTGCCGAAGCTGTTGCTGAATTCAAGAAGTTTCGACCCCATGCAGTCCTAATTGATTTACATCTGGGCGATGGACCCACCGGTTTAGATGTTGCTAGGGCTATCCGGAGGCAAGGTCCAGAGGTTGGGATTGTTTTTCTGACCTCTTTTGAATCACCGAAGCTGATCGAGAAAAACTTCACGGGTGTTCCGTCCGGAAGTCAGTACCTCACAAAGCGCGATGTTGGGTCTGTCGAAGAGATTCTCCAGGCGGTCCAGCGCTCGATTGCAGTTGAACGCAAAACTAATGTTCCTGAGTCTGGAAAACTAACCAAGCTCACCAAGCACCAGCTTTCGGTGCTGGAGATCTTGGCGAAGGGGGGAACAAATGCCGAGATTGCAGCGCAGCTGGAGGTTGACAGCAAGAGTGTTGAGCCAGTAATTCGAAGAATTGCAGGGCGGCTCGGGATTAGTTCCGAGCAGAACAAGAACCAGCGCATTCAAATGGCTCGCGCTTACCTGCGTGGCATTGGCAGGTTGGATGAAGTTTAGATCTTCCGCACTGCCTCGATTCCGCTGGATGTTAGCTCGGATCGGGTCCAGTAGTTTTTTAGAGGCCGGCAGTCTGTTTGCGCTGGTGGTTCCGCTGATGATCTTCACGTCAGTTCTGACAGCCGATCCAACTGACCCTGCGAACTACTTGATTTCAATGCTGGCCAACTTGTTTGCTTTGGGGCTTCTGGTTGCTCCGGTGCTGTTGCTGCGTGCTTTTTGGCAACAGCGGTTTCCAGAGTTGGTTCTGCATCCTGGGATAGTGCTGTTGGTTGCGACCTCGCTGAGTTTTATCAAAACCTTTCTGACGGTTGTGGCTGTCGCAGAACTTAGCCAAGTGACACTAGAGGAGCTGAACCTAGGTTCACGTCTCGTCTCAGGAACAATTTCGGGTTCGGCTGCTTTGATCACGGCCTCGGTTAGCATGTTGCTACTGAGGCAGTTCCGGGCTGAACGGGCATTGCTTTTGAGTGCAAAAGCAATGAAGTCAATGCCTCTGGTTAGCGCAAGTGAATCAAAAAAGCTTTCACAGCTAGCCCAAGGAATCAAATCAGTTTCAGTTGGCCTCCAGGGCACAGCCGGCACGCCAAAGATGGAGCTGAGTATCCTTCGGGAGCTAGTTGATAATTACGTTCGGCCACTTTCCTCTTCTTTGTATGCAGACTTAGAGCGCAACTACCAGAGCTTTTCTGCACGAGAACTGCTGCGCAGTGCTCTGCAGAAAAATCCTCCGGCACTAGCTCTGGGCCTCCAGTATTTATTTGCAATTCCTCAGAACATTCAGTGGTTTGGGCCTGAAGCAGGGCTTCTTCTAGGGCTTCTTGGTTCGCTGCTTATTTATTCGTTTGTTTTTCTTGCTGGGCGTCTTGTGGCCAAAATCCGGTTAGCAGGCGCAATCAGCTTTTTCTTGCTGAGCACAGTGTTGCCACTGGGTGTCGTGCTTGGGCTTGCGTCAATCCTCTCGCCCGGTCACATCTACACGGTGGCAACCACGGTGGCAATGCTTATCTGGTTTAGCCAGGCCAGTGTGATCTATGCAATGGCCAAGGTGGCACTTAGAAGCGCACGCAAAAACCGCCGTGAGGTTAGTGAACTGGTGCAGGTTGAAGATGCCGAAGCTGCACTTGCACTGCTTCGCAGAAATAGAAAACTGATGGCCAATCAAATGCATGGTGAGGTTCAGTCAAGGTTGATGAATCTTGTGCTTCGGGCTGAAGCCGGCGCTGATTTGGAACGCAAGGTCGTGATTCAGGAACTGGGCGCGATAACCGAGCTAATTGAATCTGTGCCCAGCAAGAAGTCTTCACTTACCCAAGCACTCAAGCAGCTCGAGCAAACTTGGGCTGGATTCGCTGATCTTGAAATCAGGCTTACTGGCCTCAAAGTACCGACAGCTAAGCAAGACCTAGTGTTTGCCCTGATTGAAGAGGGTGTTTCAAACGCTGTCCGACATGGCCTTGCCAACCAAATTTTCGTTCAGTTTCAAGAGCCGAACTTCTTGGTGGTTGAGGACAATGGAATGGGTCCAAAAAGTGGCAAACCAGGATTGGGAACCAAGCTTCTAACTGCTGGGAGCTCCAATTGGTCGCTGGCTGCACTCGACCAGGGTGGAAGTAGGCTCACGGTTGAGCTGAAACTCAGTTAGTTTGCTTTTCTGTCTAGACCCCCTAGACTGTATTGATGACTGAAATCTCATTTGGACTAGACACTTTTGGCAATGTTTCCGTTGACGAGCAGGGAAGCGCCCTTTCGGCTGGGCAGGTGATTCGCAATGTGCTGGCTCAGGGTCAGCTGGCGGATCAGCTGGGGTTGAATAACTTCAACATTGGCGAGCATCACCGCGCTGACTTCGCAGTCACTGCGCCAGATACGATTTTGGCTGGCCTAGCCACCACCACCAAGAACATTATTTTGGGCACCGGCGTGACGGTGCTGTCGAGTGAGGACCCGGTTCGGGTGTATCAGCGGTTTGCAACCATCGATGCTCTGTCCAATGGCCGAGTTCAGATCACCGCAGGTCGCGGATCTTTCATTGAGAGCTTTCCGCTGTTTGGTTATGAGCTTTCTGACTACAACGAACTTTTTGAACAGAAGCTGGAGCTTCTTGTTGAGCTGCTAAAGGAAGAGCCAGTTACTTGGTCTGGTTCAGTTCGGGCAAGTCTTTCCAACCAAGAGGTTTACCCAAAGACCGAAGGCGGCAAAATCCCACTTCGGGTTGGTGTTGGTGGTTCACCGGAATCTGTGATTCGTGCCGCCAGGCTCTCGATTCCGATGGCGCTAGCAATCATCGGGGGCGACCCAGCCAGGTTCGCACCATTTGCAAACCTCTATTGGGAGTCGCTAACCAAGCTTGGCAAGGAGCAGTTGCCGGTTTCGATTCATTCACCAGGCCACGTTGCTGAAACTGATGAAGAGGCTATTGATCAGGCTTGGCCCGGCTACGAGGCATCTTTTGGAAAGATCGGGCAGGAACGCGGTTGGGCACCTACCACCAAGCAGCACTTCCTTTCGGAAGTGAATCACGGATCGATGTATGTCGGGTCACCAGAGACGGTTGCCAACAAAATTGTGCATGCACTGACTTCGGTTGGAGCGACCAGGTTTGATTTGAAGTACGACATGGGACCCTTGCCGCACTCCAAACTGATGAAGAGCATTGAGCTTTATGCAACGAAGGTTGTGCCGAGAGTCCGAGAATTGCTCGCAGACCAGTAATTTACTGGCCTCCAGGGAAGTGTGATTCTAAAACCACACAAAAAATGTTCGCGAATGTTCAAAAATGTTCGTTTGTGACTATTTCGTTATCAAATCTGTAGCAAATGTGTGTTTTTGCTAGTTATTCTTTAGCCATAGATTCCCAATAGGAGGTTCAATGTTGAACAAAATTACCGGTCAAGAAGTTGACCGTCGTCTACTTCTCAAAGGTGCTGCAGCCGGTGGTTTAGGTATTGCGGGTGCCACAATGTTGGCAGGATGTGCATCAGATGCATCCGGCCCAGTCAACTTCGGTGTTAGAACCGTTGATGAATCACCAGTGAAGCAAGCAAACGCCATCATCGATGCATACAAGGCAAAGACTGGCATTGAGGTAACAGGAAACTTCACTGAGTCAAACGCCTTCCAGAACAACCTGAGCCAGTACCTTCAGGGAACTCCAGATGACGCTTTCCAGTGGATGGCTGGATACCGCATGCAGTTCTTCGCAGACCAGGGTCTGCTAGAGGACATCTCAAGTGTTTGGGATGAGATCGGTGACGAGTTCGCAGACAGCTACAAGATTGCTTCAACCGGTTCTGACGGAAAGCAGTACTTCTTGCCACAGAGCTGGTACCCATGGGGTCTTCACTTCCGTAAGTCAATGATGGCTGAGATTGGAATGAACCCAGAGGACATCTACAACT
>CAZBTW010000036.1:0-7507 GCA_964494925.1 uncultured Aquiluna sp. | reverse complement strand
ATTCCCGTTCAATTCGATTTCATGGCTGTCAGTTCTTACGGCTCTGGCACAAAATCAAGTGGTGTGGTTCGCATTATTAAGGATTTAGATATTGATCTGACTGGTCGTCACGTTCTAATCGTTGAAGACATTATTGACTCAGGGCTCACTCTTTCTTGGCTCACCTCAAATCTTGCAACCAGAGGCGCCGCCAGTGTTGAGGTAGTGACGCTGCTTCGCAAGCCAGATGCTGCAAAAGTGCAAATAGATGTCCGTTGGGTGGGTTTTGATATCCCAAGTGACTTTGTTGTTGGTTACGGCCTTGATTACAACGAGCGCTACCGATCACTAGACGGAGTTGGCGTGCTGGCTCCTTCGGTTTACTCTTAAGCCTTGGCAGATAAAGGGAAAGGGGCGGCTAAGCCACCCATGAAGATGAAGAAATTCTTGCGCGGACCTTGGCTCTGGATTGCACTTGCCCTTTCGGTGCTACTAATCGGATCTAGCCTGATTGGTGGGCAGCAATTCACCAAGGTTGATACCCAGGTTGGTCTGGAGATGATCCAATCGGGCGATGCGAAGACCGTCACAATTCTCGACTGCAACCAGCGAGTCGATGTTGAGCTGAGAAACCCCGATGCTGAGTATGGCCAGAGTATCCAGTTCTACTACGTCTCAGGTCGTGCCGAGGTTGTGGCAGAAGTAGTTGCAAATGCTCAGATTTCCGAGGGCTGGACTGACGAAGTTCCTTCAACTCCCTGGTACCTAGCGGTACTTGGCTCACTACTTCCATTCATCATCATCCTTGCTCTGTTCTGGTTCCTGATGAGCTCCATGGCAGGCGGTGGTCGTGGTGTGATGCAGTTTGGTAAGTCGAAGGCCAAGATGGTCAGCAAAGAGACCTCCAATGTCACATTCGAAGACGTAGCTGGAATTGAAGAGGCTCTGGAAGAGCTGACTGAACTAAAAGATTTCTTGAAAAATCCAAAGAAGTTTTTGGACATGGGAGCGAAAATCCCACGCGGAGTGCTTCTCTATGGCCCTCCGGGAACCGGTAAGACTCTGATTGCCAAAGCTGTTGCTGGCGAGGCTGGGGTTCCGTTCTTCTCAATTTCAGGTTCAGATTTTGTTGAGATGTTTGTCGGTGTTGGTGCCTCAAGGGTCCGAGACCTTTTTGAACAAGCAAAACAGGCAGCACCAGCGATCATCTTCGTGGATGAGATCGATGCCGTTGGTCGTCACCGCGGCACTGGAATCGGTGGCGGTAACGATGAGCGTGAACAGACCCTGAACCAACTCTTGGTAGAGATGGACGGTTTCGACACCAACGCCAGCGTGATTTTGATTGCTGCAACCAACCGCCCAGATGTGCTGGATCCAGCACTTCTGCGCCCCGGCCGATTCGACCGCCAGGTGGGCGTGAACGCGCCGGATTTGAAGGGCCGCGAAAAGATTTTGCAGGTGCATGCAAAATCCAAGCCACTTGCTGAAGGTGTTGATCTGGCGCTAATCGCCAGAAGAACCCCGGGGTTCACCGGAGCTGATCTGGCAAACGTCTTGAACGAGGCAGCATTGCTCGCCGCGAGACTAAACCGCACCGAGATCACCGATGAGGTAATTGACGAAGCGATTGACCGAGTAATCGGTGGGCCTCAAAAGAAGTCTTCGCTCATGAAAGATCAGGAGCGACTGGTTACTGCCTATCACGAGGCCGGCCACGCGCTGGTGGCTGGTGCCGGTAATTACTCAGACCCTGTCACCAAGATAACAATTTTGCCCAGGGGCCGCGCCCTTGGATACACCATGGTGATGCCAATGGAGGACCGCTACTCGATCAGCCGTAACCAGCTGCTAGATCAGATTGCATACGCGATGGGTGGCCGTATCGCCGAGGAGATTGTTTTCAAAGATCCAACCACCGGCGCTTCAAATGACTTTGAGAAGGCAACAAACATTGCCAGAACCATGGTCACCAAATATGGAATGAGCCAAAAAATTGGCGCAATTAGTATCGGCTCTGGAAGCTCCGAGCCATTCTTAGGTCGTGAGTTGGCTACCAACTCAGCGCATTCAAATGAGATGGCCAAGCAGGTCGATGAAGAGGTAAGTGCGATTCTTGATCGCGCCTTGGATGAGGCCTATAAGGCCCTCACTACCAACCGCGTGATTTTGGACAAGCTTGCCAAAGCTTTGCTGGAAAAAGAAACCCTAAACCAGGATGAAATTGCCCAGATCTTCAAGACAGTGAAGAAGCTTCCAAAGCGCCCAACCTGGCGCTCTTCAACCAAGCGAACCGGTGCCAATAAGGGTCCGATTGCTGTTCCAAAGCGCAAGGTAGTCCAGCTGGAGACTCTTCCAGAAAAGGCTGAGCCGGCGGCTGAAGATGCAAACTGATCGTATTAAAGCTGCGGTCGTTGAACTACTCGAGGCGATTGGCGAAGACCCAAACCGCAAGGAGTTAGCCAACACTCCGACCAAGGTGGCTGAGGCTTACGCTTCCTTTTTTAGGGGCATCGGGGTTGACCCCTTGAGTGTTTTGGGTGAAACCTTTGATGCTGTTGATGCTGAGGCAGTTGTGCTCAAAGACATCGAACTGGTGTCAATTTGCGAGCACCATCTGCTGCCATTTACTGGAGTGGCTCACGTTGCATACCTGCCCAACAAAACCCTGGCGGGTCTTGGGCGGCTAGCAAACGTTATCGAAGTCTTGGCTTCTAGACCACAGCTGCAAGAAAACCTGACAGCTGAGGTTGCCGATGCACTTGAGGAAGGCCTGAAGGCCAAGGGTGTGTTGGTTGTAATTGAGGCTAGGCACCAGTGCGTGGCATCCAGGGGAGCCAGACAGCCCGAAGTAAACACAGTCACAATTGCTTCTCGCGGCCTCTACACAGAACCGAGCTATCGTGCTGAGGTTTTGGGATTGATTAATAAGTAGTCATGGAAAGCTGGTCTCGCCCAAGGCTGATGGGGGTGCTGAATGTGACCCCTGATTCATTCAGTGACGGTGGTGAATTTCTAGAGATTTCCAGCGCCATCGAGCAGGTTAGTTTGATGATCGGTCAGGGTGCTCAGATCATAGATGTCGGCGGTGAGTCGACTAGGCCCGGGGCAAAGCGAATTGATGTAACCGAGGAGCAGAATCGGGTACTCCCGGTAATAGCGGAAATCAAAAAAGAGTTTGACACCATGGTTTCTATTGACACCATGAACGCAGCAACCGCCCGGAAGGCGGTTCAGGCCGGCGCGGATATTGTGAATGACATTTCCGGTGGTCTGGCGGATCCCCAGATGTTTGCGGCAATTGCCGATTTGGATTGTCTTTATGTCCTGGGTCACTGGCGCGGGCATTCGGATCAAATGGACCTGCTTGCGAATTACTCTGATGTCGCAAGAGAGGTGGTTGCCGAGCTTGCCGAACAAGTTTCAATGGCGGTTGCCTCTGGCATCAGCCGTGATCGAATCATTGTGGATCCAGGCCTTGGCTTTGCCAAGGACATCCATCACAACTGGGACCTGGTGAACCGATTGAATGAGCTAGAAGCCCTGAACTTGCCAATTCTAGTGGGCGCCTCTAGAAAGCGCTTCCTTGCTCACGCCCTAGATCCAAAAGACCCAACCTCGGTTTCGATGCCCAGGCGGGATTTGGCAACTGCAGTTCTGACCGCATTGCTGTTGCAACGAAAGCTCTGGGGTGTAAGAGTTCATGATGTACAAAACACCAAGGACGCCATTGCTATTGTGGCGGCACTAAAGAAGGACCAGGAAGCCAATTGATCTACAAGGTGCGAATCGAAGGCTTGCGAGCCTTCGGCTATCACGGGGTGTTGCAGCATGAAAAAGACTTTGGTCAAGACTTCTTTCTTGACATTAATTTGGATGTCGATGCCGGCCTTGAAGACAAAATTGAGTCCACTGTTTCTTACGCGGCTGTTGCGGATTTGGCTACTGAGCTGACCAAGCGATCGAGGTTCGAACTAATTGAATCCCTTGCCAAATCGCTACTCAGGGCAATCCTCAGTTATGACCCAAGAATCATTAGGGCCAGTGTCACCGTTCATAAACCAAGCGCTCCGCTTGCCCAAGAATTCAAGGATGTCTCTGTCACACTGGCTGGAACCAGAGATGAAATCTAAAGCCGTAATAGCACTTGGATCCAACCTCGGGGATCGTGCCAAGACGATAGGCAAGGCGCAAAAACAAATTGCAAAGCTACGCGGAGTCGAACTGATTGCAGTTTCAAAAAACTATGCATCCGAGGCCCTTACTGAGACCGGCTTTGACCCTGATCAGCCAGAGTTTTTGAACGCCGTTGCGATTATCGAGACCAAGCTGAACCCCAAAAAACTCTTGTCCAGGCTCAATGACATTGAAAATAAGTTTGGTCGAATCCGGCTGGCCCGCTGGGCTCCCAGGACACTGGATCTGGACATCATTACCTATGGGACTTCATTGGTGGAGACCAAATCACTTGTGATTCCACACCCTCGAGCGCATGAGCGATCGTTTGTTTTGATTCCATGGTTAGAGGTAGAGCCGGATGCTGTATTGCCGGGGTTTGGGTCGGTAGCTGACTTAGCTGCAACCATGCAGGATCAGGTTCAGGAGGTCCCATGAAACGAGCTTGGTTATCTGGCGCTCTAGGGTTTAGTTTTGCCGGTCTTGTATTTGGTTTGGCTGCAGCTCAATTCAGTGCCGGGTTTGGACTTGGATTTCCTTCGGCTCCGGTAACCCTTCCGGTTAGCCTTGCCGGCATTGGAGTAGTTGTTCTGATTGCCAGCATCCCGATTTATCGTTATCGGAAGGCATCCGAGGATTACAAAACTGGACCCAGGCCAGCAAGACCAAATCCTTTTTATGCAGTTCGGGTTTTGGTTTTGGCGAGGGCCTCGAGCCTGACTGGTTGGCTATTTCTTGGTTGGCACTTCGGCCTAATAATTTGGCTGCTTGGTTTCACAACTGCTCCATCGGCACTTTTGACCGGCGAAGTTTTTGGCTTACTTGGAGCACTTGTTTTGACAGTTCTGGGAGAGGTTTCCCGAAGGAACTGCAAGACACCAAAGGATCCAGATGGCGAGGTGCGAAGTTGAGAATCGGTGTGATTGGCGATGACCCAGCCGGCCCAGTTCTAGCGAAGGCTTGGGCTGCCGCAGGCCACGAACTGGTGGGTGTTTTTGTGGAGAGCAAGGAGGCAATCGAAAGAATCGAAGCCCTGCTTCCAGACACACCAATTGCCAATATGGCAGCTGTTGCCGAGGATGCTGACCTAGTGCTGTTAGCTGTGCCGAGTGCAGACATCGAGATCACCTGTGCTGGCTTGGCAGATTTGGGGCTGTTTGGGCCCAAGAAAATAGTTGTTCATCTATCCCCGCTGCTTGGCTACACGGTCCTGGCTGATGCCGCCAGGTTCGGAGCGATTCCGATTGCACTGCATCCAGTCATGCACTTCACCGGAACAACAATGGATTTGACGGTTCTGAAGAACACCTCAATAGCCATTAGCGCACCAGCCGTACTTGAACCAATTGCGCAAGCACTGGCGATTGAACTTGGAGCGGAGCCGGTGCTGGTGACAGAAGAACAGCGCGCGGCTTATGCCGAAGCATTTGAGGTTGCCAGCAGCTTCTCTTCGATGGTCGTGAAGCAGGCTTTGGGCATTTTGAACGAGGCTTCAGTTCCAAACCCCGCCAGACTAATAGCACCGGTTGTCCGGAGTGCTGTCGAAACAGCCCTTGCAGAACCGGTTGGAAAAATCGACCCTAAGGACGTGCTCTGATGATTCTGGCTCAAACAGTTGCGGAGCTGAAAGCTGCTCTGAGCGCAGCCGACGATGCCGGCAAGCGGATTGGCTTTGTCCCAACCATGGGAGCCTTGCACCAAGGTCACCTGTCTTTGGTTCGTAGGGCCCAAGCGGACGGTCTGTTCGTGGTGGTGTCGGTGTTTGTGAATCCGAGGCAGTTTGATGCTTCTGATGATCTGCAGAAATACCCACGGACCCTAGGCGTTGATGCCAGGGTCTTGACCGATGCTGGCGTTGATGTTTTGTTTGCGCCAAGCGTGAATGAGGTTTATCCGGAATCTGGTGTTCAGGAGGTTTCGGCCGGAGCACTCGGAGAGGTATTCGAAGGGGCGGCTCGCCCAGGTCACTTTGATGGCATGCTCACGGTTGTGAACAGGTTGTTCAACCTGGTCGGACCCGATGTTGCTTTCTTTGGTGAGAAAGATCTGCAGCAGCTAAGCCTTGTTAAGAACATGGTGAAATCTCAGGTTGCAACCGGATATCGGGAACCGATCAAGATCATTGGGTGTGAGACGGTGCGCGATGAGCACGGACTCGCACTGTCAAGCAGGAATCAGAGGATTCCATCGGACTTGATTCCTGCGGCCAGGACCATCTTCAAAGCCCTTGAAGCAGGATCAAAACTAGGATCACGCGAGGAATGTTTGGCTGCAGCCAAGGCCGAGCTGGATCCGATTATTAGACTTGACTACATAGAGCTGGTCGACCCAGAAACATTCGCTGTTTCCGAAACCAAAGCCGGTGCCAGATTGGTGTTTGCAGGTTGGGTTGGCGAGGTCAGATTAATTGACAACTTATCTTTAGGTGGTAGCGCGTGAGCGAAGAGTATGAGGATGTAGACATCCCAGAGCAGATTGCTATTCGCATGGAAAAGCGCGAACAGTTGAATCAGCTAAACGACGCCTACCCGGTGTCGCTACCGATCACCCACACCATCGAGGCCACCAAAGCCAAGTACCCAAACTTGGAGATGGATATCGCAACCGGCGACATGGTCGGCCTGGCTGGCCGAATCATGTTCCTTCGCAACACTGGAAAGCTTTGCTTTGCGACCCTTCAGTCTGGAACCGGTGAACGCATTCAAGCCATGATCAGCTTGGACAAGGTTGGTCAGGAGCAGCTGGATCTCTGGAAAGAACTGGTGGATCTGGGCGACCATGTGTTTGTTGAGGGCGAGGTGATCACCTCGAAGCGTGGCGAATTGAGCGTTTTGGCAAGCAAGTGGTTGATGGCGGCAAAGACCCTGCGTCCAATGCCAAATCTTCATAACGAGCTTGGCGAAGAGTTTCGGGTTCGTCATCGCTACCTAGATTTGATTGTTAGAGATCGCGCACGGGAAGTAGTGAAGATTCGTGCCGAGGTAATGCAGTCGCTCCGCAATACCTTTGCGAATCGGGCATTCATGGAAATTGAAACTCCAATGCTGCAGGTCATGCACGGAGGTGCTTCGGCAAGGCCGTTCAAGACCCACTCCAACGCCTTCGACACCGAGCTTTATTTGAGAATTGCGCCAGAGCTGTTTTTGAAGCGTGCGGTTGTGGGCGGGTTGGAACGAGTTTTTGAAATCAATCGCAACTTCCGTAATGAAGGTGCCGACCGGACTCACTCTCCGGAGTTTGCAATGTTGGAGGCCTATGAGGCCTACGGTGACTACAGCACCATGATGGATCTGACCCAAGAGCTGATTCAAAATGCAGCCTCAGACGTTTTGGGGACCCAGGTTGTATCAAT
>CAZBTW010000035.1:0-7654 GCA_964494925.1 uncultured Aquiluna sp. | reverse complement strand
AGTCGGAAAGGCTCTTGCTCCTTGCAAGCGCGGTCTAGCGCTGGCTACGCTTCTTGATTGCCCTCACTACGCGCATGACAATGCCAACAAGAATCACTCCGTAGACCAGTAGAGAAAATACCCACTTGATAGTTGAGAATGTTGAGGCAAGTGCAGCCGTCGTTGAAGATATCGCGCCGCCTGCAAGGTATTCATTTGACAGCGTGGCTAAGGCAAAGTTTTCCAACCAATCAAAGACAACTTGACCGAATGGAAGCAGATTCAAAATAGTCGCCCTTTTCGAATATGGCTTAAACAAAACCGACACCCAGATCACATACATAACTCCGTAGATCAAAGCAAAGAGTGAGTCCCAGACCTGATTGAAGTTGATATACGCAAGAATCATCGGTTCAGAACGTTCTGCAAGGAACGCAAGAATCTCTGTCTGACCGAAACCCAACGTAGTTCCCAGTGACCGAACACTGCTGTTGGCCACTTCAAAAGCGGCCCCCTTGCCCATCAGAACAAAAACAAGGTAGCCGGCAAAAACTGCGGTGGCCAGCAATGCGGCGAGAAGGTTTGATCGCGCGTAGAAAAACCGTGATGGGCTAATTAGGAGTCCAGGTTTTGGATTTTTGCTCTGAGTGGTTTTGCTAGACATCGCTGACGACCTAACTCTCTTTTGCTCGTGTGAAAGCATACTAATGGCTTTGGCGGTCAATCCAAGGGGGCTACCACCGAGCATCGGCCAAAAACAATCGCACACAAATCGCACGACCCACCACTTCTCCCCCACTACCCCTTAGGTAGTGCGATGTAGGGGCACCGTCTGCGGTCGAACGACCTAACGACGTCGCAAAACTGTCATATGCCTATAACAATTACAGCCCATCCGGGCACATCTCCGCTGCCTGATTTGAGTGTTTTCATTTGTCTCCTTTCAAAAAGACTGCTGCAGAACTAGTACCGAAGGAAAAACAGCGAACAAGACAGTCACCGGCAAAATTACGAAAATGGTCGGAATCAGCATTTTTGTTTCACTGGAACCAGCCTGTTTCAGAAGCAAGCGACCCTGCTCGTTGCGGAGCGATGCGGCTAACTGCATGACCTGATCTGCTACCGGCGCGCCTCTTGAAATGCCCAACCTGAGCTTCTCGGTCAACTCACTGAATCCAATGTCGGAAAGTCGATCAGCAGCCAGCTCTAGCTCGTGTGACAAATCTGCACCAAGCGAGACATTTTCGGACACTACTTCTAATTCGCTTGCCAAATGCCCCGTCATTCGAAGCCGAAGCCAATCCAGAGCCACACCAATTGGAAGTCCGGATGAAAGCAATAAACCAATTGCTTGGGCGATGTCTGGCAGCTCTGAGATGGCCTTCTTGTTTCTTGTCACAACCAGTGACTGCCAGAGCGTTGTTAGCTTCAGCCAGCTGCTATCTGGTTCTGGCTCAAGGTGGGCAGTGATAACTCTGTTAGCCAATCGCATTAAAAACCCTTCCTGGCATCGCCAAGGTTCCAAGCTTGTTCACCACCGCATAGGCAACAACTGAGAGTGCTAGGCCCAGCAGCAAAACCAGTGCGCCCAACTCGGTCTGAAATGCCTGACGATTTTGCTCCAGATTTATCAGGACAAATGCCACTAGCCAGGGAGCCGCCAGTGCAACCTTTGCACTACCCAACACCCAGCCAGTCTTTGCAGTAACCTCTCCGAACATCGCCTGTTCGGCCCTCAGCCCAGTTGCAGCCAGGCGCCAACTCTCGGCAACCCGGGCCGTTCCAAGCTCTGTCGTAATTTCAATTAGCAGAGCCAGTTGATCTGCGTGACGAGAACCGAACCCTGCCCGGAATTTTGCAAGACAGGCTGAAAGTTCTTGACCTTTGTCAAGGTCCCGCCCAAGGCTCTGGAAGTTTGCCTTCAGGCGTTCGGGTCCGTGTTCAGCTAAGTATTCAAGCTGCTCCATCAGCGAGAGTCCGGATTGCGTGGCATTTTCAAAACCGTCAAACACTTGCGGCCAGAGTCGGTCAAGTTTTAGTTGGCGAGAGCTGCCGACAAGTCGCAACAACTCGAGAGCAAAGCCAAGCCATAAAACAGAAAGAGACATCGCCAACCCCAGTACTGAGGTGACCAAGTTCGTCAGCAGAAAAACAATTCCAGCACTTGAAAACATCAGGATTGCCAGCTCGATTCGCTTCGAATGCAAGCCGGCACGCTCACATAGCTGTTCAAAGAGTCTCATCGGTCACCTCGATGATCTCCTGAAGCCTCCGGCTCCCGTCCGCTTGCTTTTTGCAAAACACCACTAAATCAAATGCTCCGGTGATGGTGGGTCTGAGAAATGACTCGGATATGTTCTCTCCAGCCAACAGAGGAAGTGTGAGCAGCTTCTGCAGGGCCGCTTTTGCAGAGTTGGCATGAAGCGTGCAAAGGCCAGGAATACCGGAATTCAGTGCCACCAACATATCTAGCGCCTCTGCACCTCTGACCTCCCCAATCACCAATCGATCTGGTCGCATTCGAAGCGCCTGTCGAACCAGCTCTCGGAGTGAAATTTCAAACGCCCCTTCGGCGGCTGCTGGCCTAGTCTGCATTGCAACCCAGTCATCTTGACCGATGGACAACTCAAAGGTGTCCTCGCAAGAAATGATCCGGTCCTCTGGTTTTGAAGCCGCCAAAAGGGCTGACATTAGTGTGGTTTTACCTGCCTGCGTGGCACCAGAAATCAAGATCGATTTGCCCTGCAGCATCGCAGTCCGAAGCTGATCCAACTGCATTTGACTCAACGTTCCTGTTTCGTGCAGGGATTCGAGGGTGACATCAGGCATGTTGAACTTCCTGATGTTGATCGCCCAGTGCTCACTTGTGATCTCCGGAATGACAATATGCAATCTAGATCCGTCAGCCAATGAGGCATCGACATACGGGGTTAGCCGATCAACTCTTCGTTTCGAATATGCCAGCATGCGAAAAGCAAGTGATCTGATTTGGGTGGAGGTCAGGTCCACCAAAAGCTTTTTGTGGCCGGCAGATCCGAAGTAATGAACTTCACCCGGACGATTAATCCAAATCTCTTCAATGCTCGGATCATCAAGCAGTGGCTGCAGCACGCCCAATCCGGAGAGCTCCAGGGTTGCTCGCTCGGCAATTTCAAGCTCATCAAGCGGAGCCTGGTGAGCTTCGGCCACCTCATCGATAGCCTGCTGCTTGGCGACTTCAACGGGAAGTTGATTCTGTCTTGCCAAGAATCTGGTTCTGTCGAGGATTTCATTCAGGTGCTGCATGGCAAAAGAGTGTCATTAGACCACAGAATTTGTTTTGGGTTTTCCACAGCGCCTAAAACCAGTTATGATTTATCACTGTTGCGGGTGTGGCGAAATTGGCAGACGCACCAGATTTAGGTTCTGGCGCCGCGAGGCGTGGGGGTTCAAGTCCCTTCACCCGCACAAAGAAAAAAGGGATCCGAGAAATCGGATCCCTTTTTTCGTTTTCGGACTACTTCTTGGTCACGCTCACAGTGTTGTTCGCGTGATCTATCTGAATCTCAAACGGACCCCGTTTTAGTACTTCGGTGTGCTCGGTTGAGGTTGCAGTAATTCCCAACTCCTTTGCTATCGAGCTAAAGAATGACCGCTGGGAATCATCATCGAGCTCAGTGCCTTGATACCAGGCAGATGATGAACCAAGACTGCGGCGCACAATAGCTGCGTTGCCCTTGGCTTGACCCTCACTGAATTCCGCTACTACCTCGGCTCCGGTGACTGTAGATAGCTCTGCCCACAACCTTGCCTGGTAACCATTGGAGAGCTTGACGCTCTGCTCTCTAAGCGGGTAGAACTCCTCAATGTATAGCCCGATGACATCCTTCAGCAGGCTGCCGCCGTAGCCACCGAGTTTCACTCTCAAGGTTCGGTCTGCGATGTTCGAGAAGTAGCCGACTACAAGATTGCCGCCGTTTTTTGCATAGTCGGTGAACACCTGCTCCTGATGTTCAGAGAGCATGTGAACCATTGGCATTAGCACCAACTTGTATGAAGCCAGGGTTTCGGCACTAGCGTCTGCTGGAACAAAATCGGCACTGATGCCCTCTTTGTAGAGCGCGCGATACCAGGCTGCAACGGTGTCCGGGTAGCTGATGTCCTCGGTTGGAAGGTTTGCCTGCATCATCGCCCAGAACTGTTCGTAGTCAAAAACGATTGCAACCTCAGAGCGGTCAGTTGGATACAGCGCCAGTTCTGGATTCTCAGCCAAAAGTGCTCCGAGCTCTGAAACCTCGCGGTAGACACGAGTGTTTTCGCCTGCATGCGGAACCATTGCAGAGTGGAAACGCTCAGACCCTGCCTGTGACTGACGCCACTGGAAATACATAGCGCCCTGCGAACCACGACCAACAAAGCTCATTGCATTTCGCTTTTCTTGGCCTGGGGTCTTGGCATAGTTTCTAGGCTGCCAGTTCACTGCAGAACTACTGTGCTCCATCAGTAGCCATTGCTTACCCTCGGCGAATGCTCTTGTTAGGTCACCCATTTGAGCTAGGTCGATGTGGTTTTCAATATCGTGCTGAGCCAGGTAGTGGTCAGTGGAGACAAAATCCACCTCTTTAGCCCAGGAGAAATAGTCCATCGCGTGAGTGAACTTAATCGACATGAAGTTGGTCGTGACTGGGTTCACAATGTCATATTTCTTGATGATATCGCGCTCTGCTTTGAACAGCTCCAACGTCACATCGGAGCTGAATCGACGGAAGTCGATTTGAGCACCAGGATTCGGATGGGTTCCATCTGGCGTGCGCTTTGGAGCCGTAATCTGATCCCAGCTGTGGTAGCGCTGCGACCAAAAATCGGTTCCCCAAGATTGATTCAGTTCATCAAGCGATGCATAGCGAGACTTCAGCCACTCTACAAATGCATCTCTGGAGGCATCACAGTAGCAATACGGGGCATGGCAACCATATTCGTTATTCACGTGCCACATCACAACAGCTGGGTGCTTCGCATAGCGAGCAGCTAGCTGCTCGGTGAGTGCTGCCGCCTTCTCCCGATAAACCTGACTGGCTGCGCAATATGCTTGCCTACCACCAAACTCGAGGCGAACACCATCAAAATTCACTGGCAGCATCTCCGGGTGGGCAGCTGAAAGCCAGGCCGGTGGCGAAGCTGTTGCGGTGGCAAGGTCTACTGAAATACCGCCCTCATGAAGCAAATCCATGATTTCGTCCAGCCAACCGAACTGGTAGTTGCCATCGCTTGGCTCTAAATTGGCCCAGGAGAAAATCCCCAAGGAAACCAAATTAACCCCGGCGTTTTGCATCAGGCGAATGTCTTCAATCCAGACATCTTTGGACCATTGCTCTGGGTTGTAGTCGCCTCCGAAGTGGAGCTTGGTGCTGTTCAGCATTAGATAACCTCGATTTCAATTAGTAGTGCATTTTCCGGGAACATTGTGGGCGGCCTTAGCCCTATTTGAGCAAGCGCCTTACCTGAGAGACGAACGCCATCTAGCCAAATAGCTGAGGTTCGTTCAATGAACACAGGTTTGCCTGCTGGAAAAACGGCTTTGACTAGGTACTCCTGGTCAGGATCCAAGCCGTCGATCAAAATTGCATTTGGCCTTGAGGCACTTTGGGCCGCGAGTGTTACGTAGGCAAAAATGGCCTGCCTCTTGTCACTGGAAACTACCCCGTGGACAAAGCTTGTGAGGTCGTTTGTTTCGACTCGAACCATTTGTCCGGAGTGCAGTAGCTCTCTGTTTTGCTTGTAGTAGCTAACCCAATTCTTTAGGTGTTCCCGCTCCTGATCGGTGGTTTTTGTAATGTCCCACTCGAGCCCCGCGTGCCCAAACAGCGCTGTGACTGCTCGGAATGACAGGGTGTGAACCCGTCCAGTTGTATGTGATTCAGTTGGGCCGATGTGGCTCCCAAGCATCTCTGGAGGAATGGCGATTTGGGTGTAGCGCTGGATGTACTGTCGCTCCAGGGCGTCATTGCAGTCGGAGACCCAGAATCTGTCTGCAATTTGAGCCATGCCGAGATCAATTCGCCCACCACCTGAAGCACAGCTTTCGATCTCCAGACCAGGATGGTTCTGCTTCAACTCCCGAAACATTCGATAAATTGCCTCGGTCTGAGCATGAGCGGCCGCTCGACCAGCGCTGCCCGGCTCAACCAGTGGGCGATTGTGGTCCCACTTGATGTAGCTGATCTCATAGTCAGACAGAATCTGGTCAACCTGCCCAAAAATGTGCTGATAGCAATCCGGGTTGGTTAGATCAAGAACCAGTTGACCCCTCCCGGTCGGTGGCACTCTGCCTCCAGCGCTCAGTATCCAATCCGGATGCTCGCGGTATAGGTCAGAATCAGGATTTACCATCTCGCCCTCGAACCACAGACCAAATTCCATGCCGTTTTCTTTCACGACATCAATCAGTGGCTGCAGCCCATTTGGCCAAACGGCATCTGAGACAGTCCAGTCACCAAGTCCCTTGGTGTCATCCCGGCGTGATCCAAACCAACCATCGTCCAGCACGAACCGCTCAACACCAATTTGCTTTGCAACCTTAGCCAACTCAGTGAGCCTGGTTAGGTCGTGGTCAAAATAGACAGCTTCCCAAACATTTAGGGTCAGTGGTCTGGGTCGAATATTTGTCGGGTGATTGGCTCGTTGGCGCAGCCAGCGATAGGAGCGATCGGTTAGCCCATCGATTCCCTGTTCCGAATAATAGACAGCCACCGGGGCTCCCTCATGAGACTGCCCCCCGGCTAAAATCACTTCTCCTGGCATAAGCAATTCACCGGCCGAAATTGATTTCCGACCCGACTGCAGTTGCTCAATGGTGTGCTTGGAATTCCCGGAGAACATGAGCCCCATTGCCCAAATCTCTCCCTGCCGGAAACTTGCACCCGCAGTCATTGCCATCTGGAGAATCGTGTAATCGTGGCTGGAGCGACCTTCGCGAACCTCTCGCGAGATTACACCCGGCTCTATTTGACGCCTGACCGGCTGTCGTTCTTTCACCCAGCGCCCTGAAAAATCTAGAGATTCATTTGCTCGGTCTGGAAGCGGCAAATAGTTCGCCAGCTCATTCAAGACATAGTCGCCTGACCCTAGGTTTGTGACTTTGGTGGCAGTCAGCAAAACACCAGCTGCCGCAAATTCAAATGTCGTTTCAATCTCTAGTTCAGCAACCTCGTCTAGTCCTGTAACAACTAGAGATGTTTCTGTGGCGCGAAAGTCCTTCATGGAGAAAAGTGGCGAGAAATCTTCGCCATTTCGGTGACCGCTGATTGCCGGTGCTCCGGTGCCACTCCTGGCCGCTTCTCGCCAGATGCCCGGCTGTTCGGGCTGGTCGCCTTCGGCATGTGCCGTTGGTTCGGTGGTTGCCAGAAGGTATTCATCGAACTGGGAAATGTCGCCGAGATCAGACCCGAAGTAAAGGATTTGGACCAAGTCCTTGGCAAGGCTCACAACAAACGAAACACCATCTTGGCGAAGGTGGACAAATTCAGTAGCAGTCAATCAGGGTCTCAAATCTTTGGGTAGTGGCTTTATGTTCAGCTGATAACTGGGCGGAGTCAAGGCTCCGCCCAGTATCTACTCAGTTGCTATTTCAGTTGTATTCGCAAGCGGATTTTTAGGCCCACTCAGCTTGTCGGCTCGCCCCTTTCCAATCATTTCC
>CAZBTW010000034.1:0-7657 GCA_964494925.1 uncultured Aquiluna sp. | reverse complement strand
CCAGTGCTAACCGGAAAGGGTGGCGTTGGTAAGACCACCATCACAACCTTGATTGGCATGGCAATGGCAAATTCTCGCGAGGACCGAGTCCTTGCCATCGATGCCAACCCAGACCGCGGAACACTGGCGGAGCGAGTAAAGAAATCAACTGAAAAAACTGTTCGCGGTGTTGTCAATCGTGCCGGTGGCATCACGAGCTTTAAGGTCTTCAGCGATTTTGTGTCCAGAGACAAGTCAAGGCTGGACGTGTTGGCATCCGACACCGACCCGATGGTCTCCGAAGCCTTTAACGAGGGCGATTACAACGTGGTTGCGGACATTGCTGCCCGCTACTACAGCATCTGCTTGACTGACTGCGGAACCGGCATCGTCCACAGCGTAATGAGGGCAATCTTGATGCGGGCAAATGGCCTGGTTATTGTTTCTGGTGGTTCTATCGACGAGGCGAAACTCGCATCAGAGACGCTGACTTGGCTAGAGGCCAATGGCTACAGTGAATTGGTTCGAGAGAGCGTGGTGGCACTGAATACCGCCACATTTGGAACCGAGCTTGTGAAGCTTGACGAGATTGAATCTCACTTCAAATCCCGGGTTAGAGCTGTCGTGAGGGTTCCCTATGACCCGCAGTTGGCTGCCGGAGCCGTGGTTGACTTTGACCAACTTCACCCAGCGACCAGACAGGCCGCACGTGATCTTGCCGCACTAGTTGCCGATGGTTTGGTTAGTTGAGTGTCAGAGAGATTCGTCTCTTCGGCGATCCAGTTCTAAAATCACCAACCGAGAAAGTCAAGGATTTTGACTCGGTCAAGTCGCTAGTTCAGGACCTCATCGACACCACCTCGCTATCGGGCAGAGCTGGTGTTGCAGCAACCCAGATTGGCGTCGGTTTGGCGGTCTTTGCCTACAACATCGAGGGCGAGGTTGGGTATCTAATCAATCCTGAGATAACCGAGCTCTCAGGCGAGGTTGAGCTCATGGAAGAGGGCTGCCTCTCGGTTCCCGGGCTTTGGCACAAAACCCCTCGGCACACCAAAGCCAGTGCAATTGGCTACCAACTTGATGGATCCAAAATCGAAATCCACGGTGAGGGCCTAATGGCCCAAGCTCTTCAGCATGAAATAGACCACCTGGCCGGTGTCTTATACCTTGACAGGCTAGAGCCCGATGAGCGGAAACTAGCCTTCAAGGCACTCCGAGAACAGCCCTGGTTTAGGCGTTAGCGTAAATTCGATCAACCTGCAGTGCAAAGTCAGTCATGACCTTAGGTCGCTTGATCTTCAGCGATGGAGTCAGGTGACCTGAGGCCTCGGTGAGCTCGACATCTAGAATCTCGAATGACCTGATCTGCTCAGCCTGTGAGAATTGCTTGTTGACTTCATCCACAGCGGCTTGAATCTCGGCCACGATAACCGGGTGCTTGGTTGCCTCGGCAAGAGTCAGCTTCTCCTCGATGCCGTTGTTGGAAGCCCAAACTGGAACCATTTCTGGATCCAAAGAAATCAAAGCGGAAATGAATGGCTTGGCATCTCCAATCACCACAACTTGACCCACTAGAGGGTGAGCACGAAGTGGGTCCTCGATTGGGGCTGGGGCAACGTTCTTTCCTCCGGCTGTTACCAGGATTTCCTTCTTGCGGCCAGTGATGGTCAGGAAGCCATCTTCATCCAGCTCTCCAATGTCGCCGGTGCGGAACCAATCCTCAACGAAGGCTTCGCGGGTGGCAGCCTCATTGCGCCAGTAGCCGCGCATGCAGTTGATTCCACGAAGCCAAATCTCACCATCATCGGCAATCTTGATTCCGGTGCCTGGAAGCGCTCTACCAACCTTGCCAATCTTCTGCCAGGCAACCCGACCAATTACGGCAGCCGCTGCGGTCTCGGTAAGGCCGTAGCCCTCTAGAACAATCAGGCCAATGCCGCGGAAAAAGTGGCCAAGTCGCTCACCAAGAGGTGCGCCACCGGAAATCGCATACTTCACGTTGCCACCCATGGCAGCGCGAAGCTTGCCATAGACCAGGCGATCAAAGAGCTTGTGCTTGATCTTTAGGCCAACTGATGGGCCAGATTTTGAATCCAGCGCCCTTGAGTACTCAATTGCAGTTTCAGCGGCGGCACGGAATATTTTGCCCTTGCCACCGGTCTCGGCCTTCAGTTCAGCTCCGTTGTAAACCTTTTCGAAGACTCTTGGAACAGCTAGCAAGAATGTTGGCTTATAGGCAGGAAGAACCTGAGCCACCTGCTTTGAGTCACCCAGGTGACCGACACGAATACCGGAGTGAACACAAAGAACCGATACGTATCGAGCCAGAATGTGAGCAAGAGGCAAGAAGATCAGAGACGACTGCTTATCGTTGGCAACCTCAGGCAATTCAGCAGCAGCGTTCTTTGCATGGTCAACAAAGCTCTTGTGAGTCAGTTCACAGCCCTTCGGGTTACCTGTGGTGCCAGAGGTGTAAACGATGGTTGCCAAGTCGGAAAGCTCGGCGTTGCTCCTAGCTTTTTCTAGCTGGTCATCGCCAACTTTGTCGGAGGCCTTGTGGAGGTCGGAGAAATCTGTGGAATCGATGCGCCAGACATGCTTCACCTTTTTCAGGTTGCCCTTGATTTGGTTGTAGCGCTCCATGTGCTCGTCGTCTTCGATGAACAGCGCGACGGCGTCGGAATCAGAAAGAATCCATTCCATTTGGCTGGGAGCGCTGCTCTCGTAGATTGGGACGCTGATTGCGCCAGCAAACCAAATTGCAAAGTCAATCATGGTCCACTCGTAACGAGTGCGGGACATAATCGCAATTCCGTCGCCGGGCTTGATGCCAGCGTTGATTAGGCCCTTGGCCAGCGACCGCACTTCCTCTAAGAATTCTGCAGACGCGACATTGCGCCAGGTTTTGTCAGGATTTTCCCGGCTGAAAAGAGCATGTGCTGGGTTGATCGCGACCCGCTCCAAGAGCAAATCGGTTGCGTTCAAGCTTGGGTCTGAGGAGACCTTGATGGGCACATCGTAAAACGTCATTGTTTCTCCCTGTGTCGAGTTATTGATTACTTTAACCTGAAAATAAGTGGGAGGTAGTCCCAAATCAGAACTCAATTACTTTTGCCGCTGTTTTGTGGTGCTGATTGGCTCTAAAATTTAGGCTTCATCACTAGCGAAAGAAAACCCTTGGTAAGCATTGGCATTGATATTGGCGGGACCAAAATTTTGGGAGCCCTAGTCAATCAAGAGGGTGAAGTCATTTCCCAGAAAAAGGTCCCATCCCCAGCCAAGGACCCAAACCAGATGGCCGATGTGGTTGCCGACTTGATTCTCGGTTTGGCAGATCAGGCAGGTTCTGAGCTGGAGGCGGTCGGTGTTGCAGCCGCCGGTTTTATCGATGCAAATCAGTCAACGGTGCTTTACGCACCGAACTTGAGCTGGCGAAACGAACCACTTCGAGCCAGGCTCGAAGAAAAAACAAAGCTTGCAGTCGTGATTGAAAATGACGCGAATGCCGCTGGCTGGGCCGAGTTCAGGTTTGGTGCCGGTAGGGGCAGCAAAGACATGGTGATGCTCACCCTCGGAACCGGCGTTGGCGGTGCCATAGTTTCCGATGGGCAGCTTCGAAGAGGTGGCTTTGGAATTGCTGGAGAACTCGGTCACGTCCGGGTGGTGCGTGATGGCGCAAGCTGTGGCTGTGGTCGCAAAGGCTGCGTCGAGCAATATGCTTCCGGGACGGCCCTGCTAAGGGCTGCCAGAAACCTTGTAGCAAGCGGGGATTCAAGTGCCCAGATGCTAAGTGAGCTCAGTCAAGGCGGAGAGTTGACCGGGCAACACGTCTATCAGGCATTGCTTGCAGGTGATAGCGCAGCGAATCAATTGGTTCGCGAGCTAGCACAGTATCTAGGCGAGGCTATGGGCAGCATCACGGCGGCCCTGGACCCAGAGATCTATGTGATCGGTGGAGGCCTTTCGGAGGCTGGCGAAATCCTATTGGAGCCGATTCGCAGCAGTTTCGAGTCTGAAGTTCCGGCAAGGGGATTTAGGCCGGTTGCAAAAGTGGTCGCTGCAGAATTCACAAACCAGGCCGGTGTTATCGGAGCCGCAGATTTAGCGAGACAATCTCTTCGCTAAGCTTGAGGGGTTGACTGGAGAGACATGACCTATTTCTTTTTAAAGAACTTTGTTCTTGGGCCAATCCTGTCCATTTTGTTCAGGCCCTGGGTTCGGGGTGCTGAAAACATCCCAAAACAGGGCGCCGCAATTCTTGCCTCCAATCACCTCTCCTTTGTTGACTCAATTTTCTTGCCGCTGAAAGTGCGTCGCCCAGTTACGTTTCTTGCCAAGAGTGACTACTTCACAGGCAAGGGCGTCAAAGGTGCGCTGATCAGGTGGTTCTTTAAATCAACCGGGCAGCTCCCAATTGACCGCTCCGGCGGCAAGGCCTCGGAGGATTCGCTAAACACCGGACTCGGTGTCTTGGAGCGTGGCTTACTGCTTGGAATCTACCCAGAGGGAACCAGGTCGCCAACCGCAAAGCTTTACAGGGGCCGAACCGGTATCGCGAGAATGGCCCTGGAGGCAAAGGTTCCAGTGGTTCCGGTGGCAATGATTGACACCGAAAAAGTCCAACCAATCGGCTCGAAGTATCCAAAGATTCACAGGGTAGGCGTGGTCATTGGTGAGCCGTTAGACTTTTCTAGGTTCGCTGGAATGGAAGGAGAACGGGCCGTTTTGAGAGCGGTAGCAGACCAAATCATCTAAAGCATTAATCGATTATCAAATCAGGAATACGAAGATGTTTATGCATCAACGGTTAGAAACAGACTTGCAAGGTCAGAATAGGGAAGCGTGAAAGAGTTCGGATTAGACAACTACCTCAACCTTGAGGCCAAGCAGCAACCAACTTGGGAAAGTGAAATTCTGCTGGAGCAGGTCAAGCAGGAACTAAGTGTCCAGCCTCCGCTGGTATTCGCTGGTGAAGTTGACACACTCAAGTCCAGAATTGCAGCTGCAGCTAACGGAGAAGCATTCATCCTGCAGGGTGGTGACTGCGCTGAGACTTTTGCCGATGCAACTGCTGACCGAATCCGAAACCGAATCAAGACTGTGCTTCAAATGGCTGTCGTGCTGATGTATGGATCTTCGTTGCCTGTTGTAAAGATGGGGCGGATGGCAGGTCAGTTCGCCAAGCCGCGTTCTTCGGACACTGAGACCAGGGGAGACCTAACACTTCCGGCTTACCGCGGCGATGCGGTGAATGGCTACGAATTCACACCAGAGTCAAGGGCCAACGATCCCTACCGACTGATGCAGGCTTACAACACCTCTGCCAGCACCTTGAACCTAATTCGCGCATTCACCACCGGTGGCTTCGCCGACTTGCGTGAAGTGCACCTCTGGAATAAGGGCTTCACCGATAACCCAGCAAATAAGCGCTATGAGAGCATTGCCCAGGACATCGACCGTGCGATGCGCTTTATGGATGCGTGTGGCATCGATGCAAATGAGTTGAAGTCAACTGAGTTTTTTGTTTCGCACGAAGGACTGCTTTTTGACTATGAAGTTCCTCTGACCAGGCTTGATTCTCGTTCCGGCGAGCCATATGTGACCAGCGGACACTTCATTTGGATTGGCGAGCGAACCAGGCAGCTAGACGGCGCTCACGTGGACTACTTCTCTCGAGTAAGAAACCCACTGGGTGTGAAGCTGGGGCCAACCACCACCAAAGAAGATGTTCTTCAGTTGATTGACAAGCTCGATCCAAACCGTGAGCCTGGCAGGTTGACTTTCATTAGTCGCATGGGCGCCGGAAAGATTCGGGATGAATTGCCACGTTTGATTGAGGCAGCTAAGGAATCAGGGGCGAACCCACTCTGGATCACCGACCCAATGCACGGCAACGGCATCACCACCAAAAATGGCTACAAGTCCAGGCGATTCGATGACGTCATGGACGAGGTAATGGGCTTTTTCGAGGTCCATCGCGAACTTGGAACCCACCCAGGTGGTCTTCACGTGGAGCTAACAGGCGATGATGTTGCAGAGTGCCTAGGTGGCTCCGAGCTGATCGATGAGAGCACCCTTGAAGAGCGCTATGAGTCAGTATGTGACCCAAGGTTGAACCACATGCAGTCACTTGAGCTCGCATTCTTGGTCGCAGAACAACTAGTTGACACCGCAAGGAGCTGATAGTTGATCACCGAGAAAGTTGATTCCTGGCTGACAATTGACGAGGTAGCCGAGCTTCTTGGCATTTCATCTGGAAAAGTGCGCCGGCTAATCGATGAGCACGTGCTTTTCTCATACAAAGTGGACAAGCAGCCAATGGTTCCGGCCAATCTAATAATTGACGGTGAGCCGCTAAGCAGTATCCGTGGAACCATGATCTTGCTTTTGGACCTGGGGCTGAGTGTCGCCGAGGCAATAACCTGGCTTTACGAACTAAACAGTGAGCTGGGAACAGAGCCAATCACGGCATTGCTTGCCGGCCACAAGGCTCCGGTTCGTCGAGCTGCCCAGGCTCTGGGTTAGCTTATTTAGCTCGGTTGATGACCTGGTCTGCAAGGCGAGCCAGGGCATTTCGTCCCTGGTCAGAAATTTCAAGGGCGGCGAGCGCTTCAATCGAGCGATAAGAATGCTCTGAAATCAGCCGCTCTGTTTTTTCTAGAGCCTTTGAATCTGTAATTGTTTGGCGCATGAATTCCAGCTGCTCGCTGTCGATTTCTCCAGAAATAAGAAGTTCTTCAAATATGTTTGCCACTGATTTAGGCAGAGTCTCTAGGGTCAGGGCAATCAAAACTGTTCGCTTGCCCTCGCGAATGTCATCACCAGCTGGCTTGCCAGTGACCTCCGGGTCGCCGAATACTCCAAGCACGTCGTCTCTCAGCTGGAAAGCAAGCCCCAGTGGAATCCCAAAGTCACTCAGCCCGCTAAGGGTTTCGGTTTCCGCTCCAGCCAGCGCTGCTCCGATTAAAAGCGGAGCCTCGAGGCTGTATTTGGCGGTTTTGTAAAGCATAATTTTGTTCGCTCTGGCGACGGCGGCCCCATCGGTTCTGGTTGGGGCGGCGTTCTCCTCGAGAACATCCAGATACTGCCCGGCCATGACCTCGAAGCGCATCTTTCCAAATTCGTGACGGCAACTTGATTCAGCCTGCTCGCTAACCCCGTGTAATAGTGCCTCACCAAAAATTTCAGAACTCCAGGCGAGCATCAGGTCGCCCACCAACACAGATCCGGCAAGTCCGAATCGCTCACTGGAGCCGACATAGCCATTTGCCTGATGCAGGGATTCAAATCGCTTGTGAATTGCTGGAGCGCCTCTGCGGGTGTCGCTTTGATCGAGTAGGTCGTCATGCACAAGGGCAGCAGCATGGAACATTTCCAGGGCTGCAGCCACACCCACAATCGGACTGTCAATGGTCAGGTCATGTTCTTGCGGAGCAGATGCAAGCTGCCCGGCATAGGACCAGTAGCAGAACAGAGCCCGGAATCGCTTACCGCCGGCAAGCAGAGCTTGGGTGTAATCAATTAGAGGAATTAGATCCTCAGAAATCTCAGAAAGCTCCTCACGCTTGAGTTCACAAAAGGCGTCGAGCTTGGCTTGTACGAGTTCCAATAAAAAATCTTGAGGCACGCGGGATAGCCTAGCGGCTCTTACTTGTTTAGACTTAGTAAGGAATGGAGA
>CAZBTW010000033.1:0-7738 GCA_964494925.1 uncultured Aquiluna sp. | reverse complement strand
AGGTCCTGAACCATACGTTTAGCAGGCCTCATAGACCCCCCTAGTCTCCACAAAGAAAATCTCCTCCCGGAAACGGGAGGAGATTTTTTGTTTCCACAAGAGACATTCAGTCAACGGATACGCTGTGGGATTTCTCGAGGCTCTGCCTGGCAGGCAATGTCTAGTCCTTGAATCGTCTTATCTCCTGGGGCCAACCACAGGCCTGAGCAATCTTTGACCCCCAACTGTTTGCCGCCTCGTCAGATTCAACATCGATGATCGTCAGGCCCCCAAGAAACTCGCTGTTTGCGGTGATGGGACCAGTAAATCTTCCAGCGTCATCCAACCCTGTGGCGAGCTCTATTTCTTCAACTAAGCCCCCGGCAAATACCAAAACACCAGCATCTTCCATTTCAGCAACCACGCGGTTAGCAAGCGGCCCTCTTGATGCGAACCAATCCTCGCTGTGTTCACCAACCCATTGCTGGTTGAAATAGATGATGTATTTGGGCACTTATGGCCTTCTCTCAATCATGCGGGCTTGAGCATATTCGGGGTAATTTTATTGGATGACTGAAAAGACAAAGGGACCCCAGAGCTACTTTCCATCCATTGAGGCTAAGTATGGCCATCCGGTTGAGCACTGGTTTGAAATCCTACGTGGACACAAGTTGAGGGCGCACATGGGGATGGTCACGATTCTCAAGTTGGAACATGGAATGGGTCACGGCCATGCGAATGCTCTAGTTGCCTATTTCAGAGCAAAGGAGCTCTAGGCCCGGTCGCCAGGCACCATCAGCAACGTAAGAGGATCACTTATTTGGAAACTACGTGAGCGGCAAAGTTATCCAATATCGCCTGCCACCCAGCCCTCTGTTGATCGGCTGTATTCATGTCCTCGGCATCGAAAGTGACCGCAACTCGTACACCAGTCGGCTCATTAGAGAATTCCACTTTCGCGTTTCTATCCCCGAAGGAGTACTCGATTAGCTCGTGCTCGATGATGTTTGTGTAAACACCCTCAAAATCAAAGCCCTCGGTTCCGTCTTTTGATTCCATTCTGGAAGAGAATATCCCACCAACCCTCAGGTCTACTGTCGCGCTGGGGGCGTGCCAATCCTCTGACGCAAAATTCCACTTCACAATGTCTGACGGAGAGGTGTATGACTCCCAGACTTTGGCTATTGGTGCCGCAACTAAAACCTCAACCGAAATTTTCATGCTTGAAGAATATAGGTTTTGGGCACTGCTCCGTTGCCGGCCACGGGTTTTCTATCTAGTCAGTGCCAGAAACAGCATCACCAATGACACTGCAATGCCAGAGAGCATCAGAAAGGTATGGGCCCGCTGCTTCCAAAAAAGGCTCGCCCTTGCGTGGAGAAAGAAATAGGGCTTTGCAGAGGACTTAGTTGCACCGCCCCAAGTCATGTAGATGCCGATTACAAATCCAACCCAGTAGTACCAGTTCATCCCAACCCCTCTTCTCTTGACCCCACCCTTTCAGCCCGGCGGAAGACAGTCAAACGGTGTGTGGATTAGGGCAGCTAACAGGACAGCGCGTGCGCCTCTACTTCGGCTTGAATAGCGTCTGAAATGTCCGAGGCGTCAGGTCCTTCTGTGGCACCGGGCCAGCCACCGTCATAGGTGGCGTGCATGTTTCTGTCGAGTGAGACCATGAAACCAGAATCGATTGCACCTATTGCACACGCTCTTACGCAGATATCCGACTGAACTCCTACTACCTCGAGTTCTGTAATTCCAAGTCCTTTGAGTTGTTTAGCAACCGAAGCGTTTTCGAACACATTTGGTTTGGTTTTGCGAATCACCAGCTCATCATCGCGGGTTGAGAAAACCAACTCCCAAAGCGGCGCACCAGGTCCGTCAAGCCTCCCAGACGGCCAGTGCTACAGCTGCTACGGCAATTCCCGCTAGGGCAGTAAGTCTGTTTGTCTCATCGTTCCTCGATCTTCGGGTGTTCGGTGATTCCATTGCGAAAGCGGGGCAATTCATGTTTAGGCCCGATCGACAAAGTAGGAAATCGATGTTGCGACACTTTCCCCGGTAGTTTGCCGAGCCACAAACACTTGGTGACTAAACTTGACACGTTACATCCAGGGCCCTGGCTTGAAGTGATTACCGGGTGCTTGTTTGACCCAGAAAGAAGAGCAAAATATGACTGTCTTATTCTCACTACTTGCCGGCCTAGTCATTGGTGCCGTGTTCGCACTTCTCAGGCTCCCAGTTCCAGCCCCGCCAACTATTGGTGGAGTGGTTGGCATCGCAGGGCTGGCACTCGGCGCCTACTTTACAAACCTATTGATCGAAAGACTCAGCTAGAAGATTTAGATTGCTGGCCACCTAAACTTCAGTTATGCGATTCAGTGACGCTCCAACCCTTACCCACGAACTCGTGGCACTCGAGCAATTATCGCCTGAGCACGCAAAGGCCCTGTCCGAGAGCGTGGGTGACCTGTGGCAAATTTGGTACACACACATCCCTTCGCCGGATGAGATGAGCACTGAAATAGAGCGCCGGCTTGCACTGCAGCAAAAGGGCAGCATGGCACCATTTGCTGTTATTGACACCAAGACCAACCAGGCCGTTGGCATGACCACCTACATGAACATTGATGAGCCGAACCGTCGCCTAGAAATTGGTTCAACCTGGATTAGTGAAAAAGTGCAACGCACGGGGCTAAACCAAGCAATGAAGCTGTTGATGTTGAGCTACGCCTTTGAGCAACTGGACTGCATCGCCGTTGAATTCAGAACTCACATCCAGAACATGCAGTCCCGCACCGCAATTGCAGGTCTCGGCGCTAAGCAAGACGGAATTCTGCGAAGTCACCAAATTGATCGCTTTGGAAACCTTCGCGACACCGTTTGCTTCAGCATTGTCGCCAGCGAGTGGCCAAGCGTGAAAGACGAGTTAATCTCGCGCGTTGGTGGCCCAGCCCTTGCGAACTAGTCCAGATCAACCCGATCTGCATTCATGACCTTCACCCAGGCAGCCACGAAGTCCTGGACAAATCTCTGCGTCGAATCGTCCTGCGCGTAAACCTCGGCATAGGCACGAAGCACTGAGTTTGAACCAAAGACCAAATCAACCCTGGTGGCAGTGAACTTGACCTGTCCGTTGTTGCGGTCACGCATGTTGTAAGCGTTGTAGCCGGTTGGTTCCCAAACGTAGGTCATGTCGGTTAGGTTCACGAAGAAGTCAGTCGTTAGCTGGCCTTCACGCTCAGTCAAAACACCGTGCTTGCTACCTGCGTGGTTCGCTCCAATGGCTCTTAGGCCACCGACCAAAACAGTGACCTCAGGAGCAGTAAGCCTCATTAGTTGGGCTCTGTCCAGCAACAGCTCTTCTGGACTGACGGTGTAGTCCTTCTTCACCCAGTTTCTGAAACCATCGTGAATTGGCTCAAGTGGAGCAAAGGATTCTGCGTCAGTCCACTCCTGGGTCGCGTCTCCGCGACCAGGGGAAAAGGGAACCTCAATGTCGTGACCGGCAGCCTTGGCCGCCATCTCAACACCCAAGTTGCCAGCCAAAACAATCACGTCAGCAACGCTCACGTCGTTATCTTTCGCAATTGGCTCAAGAGCTGCCAGCACGCGCTCTAGGCGCTCCGACTCGTTGCCTTCCCAAGAGCGTTGTGGCTCGAGCCGGATTCTGGCTCCGTTAGCACCACCACGCATGTCACTGCCGCGGAAGGTTCGGGCTGAATCCCAAGCAGTTGCGACCATGTCTTGGGCTGAAAGACCCGCAGCAGCAATCTTTGCCTTGAGTGCCACAACGTCATAGTCCTTGTTTCCGGCTGGAACTGGATCCTGCCAAATGAGGTCTTCTGCCGGAACGTCAGGTCCGAAGTAGTGACCCTTCGGTCCCATGTCACGGTGAGTTAGCTTGAACCAGGCTCTAGCGAAAACCTCGGAGAAGTAGTCCGGGTCTGCGTAAAACTTTTTGGAAATCTCTAGGTAGATCGGGTCCTTGATCATTGCCATGTCGGCATCAGTCATAGCCGGGTTGTGACGAACAGTCGGGTCTTCAACATCAACCGGCTTGTCCGCTTCGGAAATGTTCACTGGCTCCCACTGCTGGGCTCCAGCTGGGCTCTTGACTAGCTCCCAGTCGTATTTGAACAGCAGCTCGAAGTAACCGTTGTCCCACTTTGTTGGGTTGGTGGTCCATGCGCCCTCAAGGCCCGAGGAAACTGTTTGGTTACCAACACCGCGAGTGGTGTGGTTCATCCAACCAAGACCGGCCTCGTGGAGGCCGGCAGCTTCTGGAGTTGCCTCGAGGTTCTCGGCGCTTCCGTTGCCATGCATCTTGCCAACGGTGTGACCACCAGCTGTTAGTGCAACGGTTTCTTCGTCGTTCATTGCCATTCGAGCAAAGGTTTCGCGAACGTGCTGGGCTGTCTTTAGTGGATCAGGCTTGCCATTGACGCCCTCAGGGTTCACATAAATCAGACCCATCTGAACCGCAGCGAGTGGGTTCTCCATGGAGGAGGCGTCTTCAACATCCCCGTAACGAGAATCAGATGGCGCTAGCCATTCCTTTTCACTACCCCAGTAGATGTCTGTCTCTGGGTGCCAAATGTCGGCTCGACCAAAACCAAAACCAAAGGTCTTTAGGCCAAATGACTCATAGGCGATGTTTCCAGCAAGGATCATTAGATCGGCCCAGGAGACCTTGTTGCCATACTTCTTCTTTACTGGCCACAACAGTCTTCGAGCCTTGTCCAGGTTCACGTTGTCAGGCCAGGAGTTCAGCGGAGCGAATCTCTGGTTTCCGGTTCCACCACCACCGCGACCATCTGCGGTTCGGTAGGAGCCGGCTGCGTGCCAAGCCATGCGGATCATCAACCCGCCGTAGTGGCCCCAGTCTGCTGGCCACCAGGACTGAGAGTCAACCAGAAGCGCGTGGAGGTCTTTCTTCAGAGCGTCAACGTCGAGCTTCTTGAGCTCCTCAAGGTAATCAAAGTCCTGCCCAAGTGGGTTGGTCTTGGTGTCGTGCTGGTGCAGGATGTCAAGATTCAGGGCGTTTGGCCACCAGTTCATCGACGCTTTTTCGGCAGAGGTCTGTGAACCATGAACTACCGGGCAGGTCCCTTGAGTTTCCATTTTGAGGTGCTCCTTATTTATTGCTTCGGGTCTATTAAAGGCAAATTCGACTGGGCTTATTCCAACCCTAGGTGAATCTTGGTTACTTGTCAGAGGGGTTTAGCAGCAGCTCCTCAATTGGCAACCGATTCGCTTTCCAACTGTTGATCGGATGGTCGGAGGCAAATCCAAGCGACATCCCACAAACCAGCGCGTATTCATCGCCAACCTCGAACTCATCGCGGATGATGTCGGGATAGTTCCCTAAGTAACCCTGGGCGCAACTGCCAATGCCTTTGGCCTTGGCAGATAGCATCAGGGCCTCCATGTAAAAGCCAAGATCCATCGTGGCAAATCGATCCAGACCACGGTGTGCAAAAAAGAACAGCGCCGTCGGAGCACCAAAGAACTCATAGTTCCGCTCCATGAAGCGGAACCTTGCCGCAGCATCGCTGCGGTCAATCCCCAAGGTCTCATAGATTCCCTTGCCGACCAACATGCTTCTTTCTATCAAGGGCACTGGATATGGAATCTCGTGGGTGAAATCAGGATTTGCTCCCATGCCCGGCAGGTCCTTGGATTCCCGAAGCCTGGTGATCAGAGAGTTGCTGATTCGATCACGCTTTTCACCTTCGGCAACGCCAATTACAAACGGCCTAGTGTTAGACCAGCTGGGGGCGGTCAGGCCGTCCTCCAGGATCTCGTTCAAGTCACCAGGGGCAATTGGGTCTGGGAGAAAGTCTCTACTCGAGCGCCTGGCGCTAGCGAATTCTTTCCAGTTGTCGTAATCGATCATGGTTTAACACTAGGCGAGAAACCCAAACTGATTTGCAGCACCCCAATAGGCTTGCAGGGTGAACAAAGCGCAGCGCTATTTTCTAAACGGGCTATGGCTTGCCGGCCTGGTTTCAGTTGCACTCATCATTTATTACAACCTCTGGCCAAGTTATGTTGACGATCAGGGGGTTCTGGTTGAACAGTTTTGGGCCATTGGTTTGGCAAGCTTTGGTTTGACCGGTTCGGTCGTCGGTTTTATTGCGCTTTTGGTTTGGATCGCCATCAGCAAAAAAACACGAAAAGAAAAGAGCTAGCCAATGGAAGACCTAGCAGCTCTAGTTGCAACCATCTATGTTCTGCTGGCAGCAGTTGCTGTTGTGAATGTATTGCTGGCGGTGCTAGCCAGAAAGCGCAAGGTAAAGCCATGGATTGCCATGGTTTTCAATGCGCTCACTGGCTTCGCAAGCATCTTTGGCATCAGCGTTGCCTGGGCAATTGGCATCGTGCCACTAATTGGTTTAATTGCCGGCTCGGTGATCATCACCTGGCCGACCAGAAAAACTAAATAGCTAGGTAGCTGACCCAACCAGCTGCAATCAGCACGCTAACTAAGAACAACGGTGCTGTCATTTTGATTGTGTATTTGGTTTCGTTACGAGCAGCGTGCATCAAGATCGCCACCAACATGGTCAGGGCCAATCCTGCCGCAGCCGCAACAGCCAACCAAAGCGCCCACTCGAGGCCAAGGAAATACGCAATCGGTGAAACCACTAGCCCCAGGGCACCGGCAAGTTCAAGCCAGCCAATCAGCTTGCCGATTGCTTCTGGAACATTCTTCATCCAGCCGAAGCCGGCATCTAGCAGGTCCTGCTTGCTGGCGCGAGCCTTGAATGAACCAGCCTTATAAAAGCCAAATGCTGCAAACAGCGATAGCGCGGAGGTGATTACTAACAGTGTGATTTCCATGATTTCCTTGTTTGTCTAGTGCTACTTGATAAATCTTGTCAACCCTAGCATTATTTTTTTTGTTTGTTACCCTATGAATATGGAAATATCCGCAGAGTGCGAACGGAAGGCCGGTCTCTGGCGTGTTCGCGTCCCGGAATTGGACAACCTGCTTATTTCCACCAAGCGTCTTGATCTTGCCACCGAACAGATCAAGGACCTGGTTCAAGAAAACAACACTGTTGATCGCTGTGACATTGTGATCAAGGTGACAACTTCAATGCCGGGCATCATGTGTGACTTGGAAGAAGCGCAAAAGAAAATGAAGGATGCTCAGCGCCTTCAAGAAGAAGCGTCCAGAGAAATCAGGGACGTTGTGGCAAGACTTCGTGACCAGGGACTGAGCATGCGAGACATTGGAGTCTTGTTGAGAATTTCCCCCCAGCGAGTAGCGCAACTGGTCGATTAACCTCTAGCCTTTGTGGCATGTCAACGACGACCCGAATCACAACTGAAACCAGTGGCCACGTTTTACTCATTGGACTGAACAGGCCCGACAAACTAAACGCAGCCGATGAACAAATGCTGCATGAGCTTTCACTTGCCTACGGGCAACTCGATAAAGATTCGGAACTGCGGGTGGGCCTGGTCTTTGCACACGGCGAACACTTCACGGCCGGACTCGATTTAAATGACGTTGGACCAAAGCTTGCCGGCGGCAAGCTGCAAATGGTTCCCGAGGGCGGTCTTGACCCCTGGGGCATGAGCACCAAGCAGGTTTCGAAGCCGGTTGTCATGGCAACTCAAGGAACCTGCTTCACGCTAGGTGTTGAACTAGCGCTCGCCAGTGATGTTGTGATCGCTGCAGCCAATAGCAAGTTTGCTCAGTTAGAAGTTTCCAGGGGCATCATGCCATTTGGGGGCGGAACCATCA
>CAZBTW010000032.1:0-7845 GCA_964494925.1 uncultured Aquiluna sp. | reverse complement strand
CGAAAAGGTCGTTCACATGTTCGAACACCGAAGCCCGCTCGGCTTCCACATGCACCTGATTAGCACGAGCGACCGTATCAAAATTCTCTGGGGCTGCGATCACTGGATCGCCAAAGGCAATTACCTGTTTTGCTTTGGTCAAAGCTGGATGCGCCTCAGCCATTCCAGTTGAGGCAGCATCCAAGATAATAACCACATCAAATTCATCATTTGGTGACAGTTGCTCCAGGCGATAGGGCGAAATCAGAACGTTTGACACTAGCGTTCGATAAAGGACATCACCGGCGACTGCACCGGCCTTGATGTCAAACTTTTTGGTTCGAAGCATGGCGCGCAGCTGATCCGCTTGAGCTGGGTGATTGGTGATGCCCTCCCGCCATTTTTGAGAAAGCTGATACCGAACATGCTCGAGCCCCTGGGTTAGTAGGCGTTCGTTGGCCAACTCAAACTCCGACTCAATTTCGGCAACCTCAGACTGCCCGTAGTGCATTATGCGAGGGTCAGTTTGGATGATCATTTCAAGCGCCGACTGCCACCAGGTCAGCTCGAATTCTCGCTGCAGCTGATCGTAGTCAGGCTTGGTCTTGCTGACTTCCTTTGTGAATTCGGCAAGACCAATTGAAGTGAGCTCTCTGAACATTGGAAGTCGCTCGATGTACCTATCTAGCGGCCCAGTCTTTTCTGCCAACTCCTTGAGCAAAGCTGCTAGGTCATCAAGATTCATCTGAGTCAATAATTCAATGTCAGGGTCTGGGTTCAGATGCTTCTGGAGTAATTGGAGTGTTTGGTAGATCTCTTCAAACTTGGACTGAATATCAGCCAGCCCAAGCGGCACCTCTGGTGGCGACTGGGTTATGTTCAATTGATCCCAACTCACCCGCTGAGATTCCGCTGCGACCAGCAGTGCATGAAGATTCGAGACCGAAGCCCCTGGTCGTAAGTAACCCTTGGCGAGTTTTTTGAATCTGCGTCGTTGCGCGCCCGAGAGATTTCCTCGCTCACCCCTTGGAGCGGTTGCATCTATTAATTCAGTGATTGGACGATCAAAAATCTCTGGCTTGAATCGGTCCAAGGTTTCTCTGATTCCAAGTAACAGGTTTAGTTGTTGGGACCACTGTTCAATCGTGTTGCAGGGCTTCAGGTTAATGTCCTGCAGGTAAAGATTGATTTGATAGCGCAGGATCCGGAATTGCTCTCCCGCCAGTTCCTTGGCAGCGGTTACCGCAGTTGCAATTTCCTTGTCAGTATCAAACCTTGCTTGAAACCAAGGGCCGTCGCTGGGTGAGGTCGAAAACAGGCCGGCCTCATGCGCTCGCTTTAGAAGGCCCTCAGACTGCTCCTGAATTGTCGGGAGAAGTTCGGGTTTGATTCTGGCACTGTTGACTGGTGCGCCGGGCAATGCTGCAAGATTTGCCAACTTTTCCATAGCCTGAATCAGGCTGATGCCAAGACTGTTTTTGTTTGAATGCAGGACCTCGAAATAGGCTTCAACTTTTTGCTTGGACTGTTCGACAGCCAACTTGGCCCCCGCCAAATCGGCTGGATCTGACTTTTCATTTCTGGAAATCGCGGAAACTACGTCCTTCCAGGCTTCGCTTTCACGAACTGCGAGTCCGGGTAGCTTTGCGTGATTCAAGCGTTCCGCTACTTCATCCAGAGTCTGATCCCGAGGAGCGAGGATTAGAGCCCGTTTATTTTCCAGGGCCAGGTTTGCTAAAAGATTGACGAGAGTCTGGAGATAGCCACAGCCGGGGAGAGTCTCGACCGCAAAGGAGTCACCCGCTAGCGCCTTGCCAATCACTTTTTGCTGGTCGCCGTCGGCATTCTGAACCAGAGTTAACTCCGGAATCTGATAATTGCTCGGTGGAATCTCGGTCTTGCCGATTATCTGAGACAGGGCTGAGCCCTCGGGAATTTGCAGGTTGCTGTTTTCAAGATCAAGATCAGGGACAAAATTTCCCAGGACCAGCAGCTTTTCGACCTGAAGTTCAGGATGCTGAATCAGCTCAGTCACCAAGGACAGCACTCCGGTTGGAATTAGATCAGTTTGCCCCTGGCAAATTGCGAGCAGGTCAGAGACTCGGAAGTCACTTCGATAGGTCTTTATAAGCTTCACAAGTGCAGGGTTCATCCGGGGCGTTGATTCAACTCTGAGCTCGAGGTCATCGCCCTTTTTGAGAAGGTGAGCCTTCCATAACAGAACCGGCATGCGGTGATCGGTTAGGGTAACCAAGCCCCCGGCAACAAACAGAGCGTCGATGCCGAAATTTCGTTGAATTCGATTCGCTTTTCTTGCAATCCTGCGGGAGGTTGTCAATGCTCTGGATTGAGCAATTCCGTCGCGAACTAGGTTGGTGATCGTCGAAGATTTATTGGAAGAAAGCTGTGCCAGCCCTCCAGGATGAGCACGAGAAAGATCAACCTGCCCAAAGCTTGAGAGCTCAAAAGCGGTGAGTGGATTAGTGCCGCCAATCGACTGGGCCTGCTTTGCCCAAAGCTCTAGTAACTCACTGCGTTCCACCCCAAAATACTAGAAGAGATGAGGAGAAACGCCCATCTGCCTTGCCAAAGATGGCGGAACCCAAAGGTTTACGCACTGAGCTTGTTTGAGGGGATTTCAATTTGAAAATTGCTAGTAACCTAGAGACTCCGTTGGCCCCGTAGCTCAGTGGATAGAGCAACGGTTTCCTAAACCGTGTGTCGGAAGTTCGATTCTTCTCGGGGCCACTTCAGTTCTCTGGCAAAGAAAATAACTCCTCCAGCGCAACATCCAAAATTCTTGCCATCTGAAAAGCAAGCTCAAGATTTGGTGAGTACTTCCCGTTTTCAATGGCCAGGATTGTTTGCCTGGTGACACCGAGCTGGCTGGCTAGCTGCTCCTGTGTAAGCTCCACCAGCAGGCGAGACTGTCGAACGTTATTTGTGAGCTTGGTTGGCTTTGTCATGAATTCAAATCCCGCGTCGATAGAAGAACAAACGCGTCACCGAATTTACAAGACCGGCCAATGCACCACCAAAATACAGAACGTGAACGATGTTGAAATAGCTAGCCTCAACCATTGCGAGCCCAATCGCTAGAAAAAACGGAACGCCCAGCATGAACAAGGTAACGCTATTTGATTTGGACTTAATTTCTCGGTCACGAACATCCTCTAGCTTGGCCTGCTTATGCAGAATGCTGGCGAGCACAATCTGAAGCGTGATGTTCAGCACAACTCCTGCCGCAATGAACCCAATCAGCACCCACTTATAGTCCAAGTCCTCTGCGGACTGGGTTTGCAATTGAAGTTGAAGCCAAACCAAATAGCCAAGCACCAGCCCGATGTCCACCGGCAAGCTGATCCAAACTGATTTTTCTTGAAATGACATGAATGCTCCTATGTAAAGAATTTATTACATTATGTAAAAGATTTTTTACAATGTCAAATATTCTTTACAACTAGGCCGCTTGCTTCTGTAGCGCCAGGAACTCGTTCCATTCCGGCTGCGTTCGATCCGCTCCCCGGACGCTCCAGGCCATTCCGGTGGGCATCTTTGGCATTAGCTTGAGATCCCAGCCGATTTCGGCCGGGGTTCGATCACCCTTTGAGTTGTTGCAACTCAGACAGCAGGCAACCAGGTTTTCCCAGGTGTCCTTGCCACCGCGTGACTTTGGCATGATGTGATCAATGGTGTTGGCACTGCCCAAACAGTAACCACAACGATGATTGTCTCGCCTCAAGACCCCGCGCCTTGAAACCGGAACCCTTCTGGAGCTGGGGATTCTGACATACCTGGCAAGCAGGATCACCGATGGCATGTCGAATTCCTTGGTCGCACTTCTGACCACGGCATTGTCCACGCCGGCCAGGACCGTAGCTTTTTGGTTTAGCACTAGCACCAGTGCTCTCTTGAACGAGACCACGGCCAACGGCTCATAGCCGGCATTTAGAACGAGAGTTCGCAAGTTAGTTACTCCAATCGAAATAGCCGGCACGGCTTGCCGGCATTCGAATCGACCCAGAGAAATAAAAAACGCGCCGCAAAAAAGCGACGCGTGAAATTTCCTGAAGGGATATACAGGGGAGGCGGAAAATGTGTATCCAGTTGCCATGGCTGGCTCGCATGTGAGCTGGCATTTCACCTCTCCCTTCGCACTCAGATCAATACTTGCCTATCAGAATACGTGAGCGAAGCCGATTCATCGGCAGAAACGCAGATTGAAATACTGGGGATTCTGAAACGGTAATTAGCCCTGAATGTCGACGACACGCACGAAGAAGTATCGATCGGTGAAGATTGGTGCCAACTTTACCCGGTCACCCGGTTGCGGAGAGTGATAGAAATTGCCATTGCCGGCATAGATGCCGTTGTGGCTAAAGTCATTGAAGATCACAATGTCGCCCGGGACTGCATCCTCGGCCGAGACCTTTACTCCCATTTTTGCCTGCTGGTAAACGCTGTGTGGCAGGTCAACACCGAACTGCGAGTAGACAAACAGCACATAACCTGAGCAGTCAAATCCACCGGGAGTTTGACCACCGAATACATATGGCGTTCCCACAAGCTCTGCCGAGGCCTTCATTAGGTTGGCGCTAGTGACGCTGGTGAATCTTGGATTAGCTAGGTAGTCAGCAGCTCTTGGGCCGGTGTAATAGTAAATCTGGGCCTTTGATTTAACTTCAAATTCAGAAGCTTCGGCCTGCTGATAGTCACCTCTGGTGAACTCAACTGCTCGAACTGTTGCGACTGAGAGGCCCTGGCTCGGAGCCGATACCTGCATCATTTCAGACTCTCGAGTCAACCCAGACGCGGCTGTAACCTCGGGGGCAAATCCATAGGAGGGCAGTGCAACGGTTGCCATTAGGCCTGTGGAAGCGAACATGGTTACCACGGTGCGCAAGGTATGGCGCTGAACCTTTTGTGATTTGTTGCGCTCGATGCTGCGCAGGTCTTTGCGCGACACGCTCTGAGCGTCAGCTGAAGCTGAAATCAAGGGGAATCCTCCGCGGATATTCTCTGGATGTTCCGAAGTCATAAGTATACCTAGGAATCTGTGAATGTGCCCAAGAACAGGTGGTGAGCGAAATCTTCGTCGATAACCAGACCCTCGCTTTTTCCATCGGCCACCAAAATCCAGCCGTCTGAGCCTTTTGAGAGCACAACTTTCTGCTCTGGCACCAATCCCAGTTCGGCGAGTTGCGAAAGCAAAGCGCTGTCGAGCTGAAGCGGCTCACCAATTCTCACAAGTTGGTAAGTGCCGTCCTCCAAATCTGAGATTGGTTGGCAGGGCTGCATTGTTGCCTCTGGTAGGCCCAACAATTCCAGGCCGGGAACCGGCATGCCAAATGGCGAGACGCTTGGATTCTTTAGAATCTCAATCAGCTTGCGCTCCACCTGCTCGCTCATGACGTGTTCCCAGCGGCAAGCTTCGTCGTGGATTTCCTCCCACTCAAGTCCGATGACCTCGAGAAGTAGTTGTTCTGCTAACCGATGTTTTCGCATCACCTCAACTGCTGTGAGCCTGCCAACGTCGGTGAACTGCAACTGCCTGTCATCAAGCAATCGCAGCAGTCCATCGCGCTCCATTCTGGCGACGGTTTGTGAAACTGTTGGCCCGGAGTGGTCCAGTCTTTCGGCGATCCGCGCACGCATGGGCGGAATGCTTTCTTCTTCAAGCTCGTAAATGGCCTTGAGATACATTTCCGTCGTATCAATGAGGTCGGTCATCAAACCCCCTTCTAAGCTATGCCAAGACTACTTGCTTCAAAGGCTAAACTGGGCCCATGCCTACCATCACAATCCCTGCAGAACTAAAACCAAACGACGGAAGATTTGGTTGCGGCCCTTCCAGAATGAGGCCGGAGCAACTAACCGCCTTTATTGACTTTGGCAACAAGCACATGGGAACCAGCCATCGCCAGACACCAATCAAGAATTTGGTCGGAGATCTAAAGCAGGGACTGCTTGATATGTTCCACGCCCCCGAAGGCTATGAAATCATTCTGGGCAACGGCGGCGCCTCGGCATTTTGGGACGCCGCGACATTTTCATTGGTTGAGCAAAAGGGTCAAGCCCTGGTTCACGGTGAATTTGGAAGCAAGTTCGCAAATATTCTTGGAGCCCCCTGGTTAGAAAAGCCAACCGTAATTTCGGCAGAGCCCGGCACCCGAGGAGACCTTGTTGCCGAGGCCGGGGTCGATGTTTATGTCTATCCACACAATGAAACTTCAGCCGGTGTTGTGACCGATGTCACCCGAGTAAAAGGCGCTGATTCAGGAGCGCTCATGCTTACCGACGCCACAAGTGCTGCCGGTGGTATCGATTTCGATCCGTCTGAAACAGACGCCTATTACTTTGCCCCCCAAAAAAATCTCGCCTCTGACGGTGGGCTTTGGATGGCCTTGGTTTCACCAGAGGCCATCGAACGCATCGAGAAAATTGCGGCATCCGATCGTTACATCCCAAACATTCTTAGCCTGAAGTTGGCACTTGATAATGCTAGGCAAAACTTCACCCTGAACACTCCTTCGCTTGCGACCTTGTTCTTCACAAACAACCAGGTTCAGTGGATCAATGACAACGGTGGTCTCGCTTGGGCCGACCGAAGGACCCGGACCAGCTCCGGCCTTCTCTATGACTGGGCTGAGAGAACTGCAGTCACCCACCCATTTGTGACCAACCCGGATCACCGGTCACAAGTTGTAGCGACGATTAATTTTGACGACAGCATCGATGCGCTAGGAATTGCTCAGATCCTGCGAGACAATGGCATCGTGGACACCGAACCGTATCGAAAGCTTGGAAAAAACCAGCTTCGCATCGCAACCTTCGTTGCGACCGACCCGAGCGAAGTTGAAAAACTAATCAGCTCAATCGATTACGTACTAGAGCGGATCTAGAAAAATGCGGCTTTATGTGAAGTTTGAGGACAGGAAAGACGATCCTGAGCCAATGAACTTTGACTCCAAGCCGATAATCAGGATCGGGACCTTAATTTGGCTCTTGGTCTTCGCTGTCTTGGCTGTGCTTTATCCGGCGCTGGCGGACTCGGGTCTTCAGTGGTGGTTGCACACTTCCGTGGTCGGAATCGCCCTCGGACTGGTCGGATTGTGGATCATCCGAAACGACTAGCGACTTAATTAGCTCGTCTGCTTCGGCATCCGTTTTTGCCCTACCCTCTTCGCGCAATTGTTTCCTGAATTCTGCCAAGCGTTCGGACCATGGAACCCACTTAGGTGCAAGAAGTGCGTCTTCGGAGGCCAAAAGATTAATCTCAGAAAATGTTGCCGGTTTGCGCTTGTCCGGTTGAGTGAGTGTCACTACCCAGTGCCAGTTCTTGTAGCCGCGCATTAGGCAATCAAAGCGAAGCTCAATAACACCCTTGCTGGGTTCGGTTTCACTGACAAAATCACCGTAGGTGCCTTCTTCGAGCTCAGCCCGAAGAATGTCGCTGGCTAAATCTTTATTCTTAGCCTTCAAGCTCTTGTGCCACTCTGCGCAACAGCTGCGCTACTTTCTTGCTGTGAGCAGACTCTGGATATTTGCCACGCTTTAGATTGCCGCCGATTTGATCCAGTAGGCCAATCAGGTCCTCGGTGATAATCGCTAGATCTTCAGCTGGTTTCCTGGTGGTTGAAACAAGTGTCGGGGTCTCAAGAATCCTCACTGAGAGTGCCTGGGCACCCTTGCGGCCGTCGGCAATACCGAACTCAACCCGGCTACCAGGTTTAATTGTTTCGGTTCCTGCAGGCAGCGCACTGGCGTGCAAGAAAACTTCGGAACCGTCATCGCTAGCGATAAACCCGAATCCCTTGTCATCGTCAAAAAACTTCACTTTGCCGGTAGGCATCTTTCCCACTTTCA
>CAZBTW010000031.1:0-8133 GCA_964494925.1 uncultured Aquiluna sp. | reverse complement strand
TCTCGGAGTTTGGCTTGGAGGCTGAAGTCGAAGTTCTTAGCGCTCACAGAACCCCTGAGAAAATGCTGCAGTGGGCCAAGCAGGCAAGTGCTGAGGGCATCAAGGTAATCATTGCTGGTGCTGGCGGTGCCGCTCACCTACCCGGCATGATCGCGTCAATAACGTCACTGCCAGTGATCGGGGTTCCAGTCAGCCTGTCAAAGCTTGACGGAATGGATTCGCTACTTTCTATTGTCCAGATGCCAGCCGGGGTCCCGGTTGCAACAGTCTCGATTGATGGAGCGAAAAATGCTGGGCTGCTTGCCCTGAGAATCCTTGGTTCTGCTAACTCAGAGCTTCAGGCCAAGCTGGATCAATACCGCGTTGAATTGGCAGATTTAGTCGAGGAAAAAAACTCCAACCTGAAATCAAGTCTTTAGGTCCAATTAGGGCGTTTTGCCCAATATCCAAAACGCATTAGACGCTCAGCTTCTTTTAAGAATCTCAACCTAAGGTTGAAGGTATATTGGAGGTGAGTTATGCGCAAAGTTTTACTGGTTTCAAGTGTGGCAGCATCGGCACTGCTTTTGGCCGGCTGCAGCGCCTTCTACCCAAACTGGGGTGCGACCTCACTTCCTGAAGAGCCTGCGCCAATTGTTGAAACATCCGAGACTTTAGCTCCTACCGATACAGCGGAGCCAACGGCAGAACCTGAGGCCACCTCTAGTGAAGAACCCACCGAAACAGCTGAGCCAGAAATTGTCAGGCTTGAAGCTGAGGTGACAATTTTGATTGCCGATGCCTTTCTGGACACCGGAATGTTGGAAGTTGTAGCGCAGGTGCCGGGCGTGACCGAGAGTGATGGCAGTTGCATCATGCGTTTCATAAGTGGCGAGACTGAAAAAACAGTTTCAGTTGAAGCCCAGCCATCGAGCGACTACACCCAATGCTTCCCAATTGAATTTCCGCTGGCAGACCTTCCTTCGGGCTCAGGTATTGTCACGGTCCAGTATGAGTCAGATCACCACTTTGGTGTTTCCAAACCAAGTTCGGTGGTGATTCCCTAAATGTTTCGAAGACTAGTTGGCTTGGTGTCCGCCGTAACAATGGCGGTGGTGGGTCTGGTTGCACTGCCGGTGGCAGTCGCGCCTGCAAATGCGGCGCCTCCAGGTGATGCATTTGATCCCGGTTTGATAATCAGTGACAGCGTCTTTTTCGATTTCGGGTCAATGGACGTTGCTGGAATTCAGCAATTCTTGGACTCGCGGGTTTCAAACTGTCGTGCTGAGGATCCGGCGATTGACTGCTTGAAGTCGATCAAGGTCGAGATTCCGGAAACCCCGGCCACAACTCCTCAAGAAATTGGCCCATGCAGCGCAATCCCTGCAAATCCGCAGGCAAGCGCGGCAGAAGTTATTTACAGTGTGGCTGTAGCCTGCGGCATCAGCCCAAAGGTTTTGATCACTACATTGCAAAAAGAGCAGGGTCTGGTCACTTCTACCAAGCCCACCTCATACATGTATCGAGCTGCAATGGGATTTGGTTGCCCTGACTCTGACCCAGGTATTTGTGGCAAGGTCTACGTCGGGCTGTTTAATCAGGTTTATCGAGCTGCCAAGCAGCTTCGCTGGTATGGAAACCCAGAGGGTTCTTTCACCTACTGGAAGCCTGGCCGCACAGTTTCAATGCGATACAACCCAAAGTCTTCATGTGGAACCAAGAGCTTTGAGCTGAAGAACCAGGCAACCGCAAATCTTTACTACTACACGCCCTACACCCCAAACCAGGCTGCGCTCTCAAACCTCTATGGCAGCGGTGACAGCTGTAGCGCATATGGAAACCGTAACTTCTGGCGTTTCTACCATGACTGGTTTGGTTCACCAATTGGCGGCGGTTACTTGCTTTCAGGTTCTGGCTCAGAAACCTATTTGATCATTGATGATAAGAAGTTTTTGGTGACGGACTCTCGTTTGCTGGCTGCACTCAGGCCATTGGGTCCAATCGGTGAGATCTCGGATGCCTACCTAAATAGCTTTGCAACAAGTGGCGAGATGACACAGTTGGTTGCAGATGCAACCACAGGGTCAAAGTACCTGTTAGTTGATGGCGTGAAGTATCAGGCCAACGATTGCCAGATAGCTCAGGCTTATGGCTTGAGCTGTGATGCCACTATTGCCCTGACCTCACTGCAATTGAACACGTTTGTGGACGGCGGGGCACTTAGTCGCCTGGTTAGAACCGAGGATGGCTCGCGCTACTGGATCGAAAATGCCAGCACACGGGTTGTGGTTGATGACTTAGCTCTTCAAACGGTGGGTGCCCAGTCAACTCAGGCAACTCCGATGACCATCGAGCAGGTTGCAACATTGACACCCGGTGCTGCACTTGCTTCCGAATCTGTAATGTTCCAAATTGCAGGGAGCAATCAAAGTGCAATTGCCGCCGGCGGCAAGACTTACTTTTTGAACTCTTCGTTGGTTAGCAACACACCACTAACCCAGTGGTTTGATCAAGCTCCGTCAGAGGTTGACTATCAGGCAATCCAATCCACTCTCGAGCCCGAAACCATCAGGGGTTTCGTTAAAAGTCCGGCCGGAGAGAGTTATGTAATCACTGCGAGTGGAAAAATGCCTGTTGCCGATCCTGAGAATTGGACCGATTTGGTCGTAACTGTTCCGGACACAATGCTTGCAAAGATCCCAACGGTCCAGGCCACACTTGCATCGCCTGCGGTCGTGACTTCGGCCGGCAACAAGTTCTCATATTTCGTTCAGGCAGGAGAGCGTCGGATCACCAGCGATGCCAGCATGGTTGATCGATTCTTGGACTTGATTGAACAGCCGGCTGTGATTGAACTTCCACAGGCAGCAATTAATGCGGTCGAGAAAGTAGGCCTAGCACTAGCTCCAGGTTCGATTGTGAAGGCCAGTGGTTCCAGCACTCTGTACTTGGTCGATGATCTAACTAACAAAATCAAGCTAGCCTCAACTGCTCAGGCGCCTTCGGTTTCAAAGTCAAAGACCTACACGGTTCCAAAGGCTGACCTTGATGCCCTGACCACGAGAACAGGCTTCACCACCCCAAAGGTCCAATGCAACGGTGAAACCTACCTGCTGGACCGTGGAATTCTTTATCCAACTTCACCGGCAGCTGCGGCTGAGTTCCCCGGGGATATCTATCCGCTGTCAACAATCACCTGTGCCTCAATGGCGCTTTCTGATAGGTCCGTTGGACAATTCATCAGAACTAACAGCGGTGTGCTCTACTTCATTCAAGATGGAACCAAACAGCGCATCTCCTCATGGGCTCACTTCGCAGACCTAAGAGCAGATGGACCTGGCTATATCCAAGCCACCAACTACTTCGCAAGCAAGATCCCAACCGCGGGCAAGGCCCCAGCGACAGTTCAGTTGGCATCTTTGGAGGGAATTCCATCCGGTGACTTCGGTGAGCTCACATTCGAGGGAACAATCCCTGAGGTGGTTCAACAGGAGCCGGCAACCGAGGTCACCGAGGAGCAGGCTCCTGCTCCAGAGCCCGAGCCAACACCTGAGCCAACCCCTGCGCCTGCTCCAAGTCAGCAGCAGGAGTACCGGGTTGTTGCAGGCGACACTCTAAGCAAGATCGCAGCAAAGTTTGGAGTCAGTAGCTCTCTACTTCAAAGCTTCAACAAAATCTCGAATCCGAACCTGATTCGGATTGGTCAAAAAATCCTGATCCCAGGAGTTGTTGTTGATCAGCCTGAGCCAACGCCTGAGCCAACCCCAGAGCCTGAGCCAGAGCCTGCGCCAGAACCTGTGGTTCCCGAGCCTGCTGCTCAGGTTGAATATCGGGTTCAATCGGGTGACACTTTGTTGCGAATTGCCTATAAATTCGGCATCTCAACCAAGGCGCTTCAGGACTTTAATTCAATCACCAACCCAAACCGAATCACCATTGGCCAGCTACTCAAGATTCCAACCTCAACCACTAATACCAATGTTGAGCAAGCAGCTCCAGAGCCAGATCCCGAGCCTGCAGTTCCAGCCACCTACAAGGTTGTTGCCGGTGACACGCTTTGGGGTATTTCGAGAAGGCTTGGAGTTCGTTCTTCGGAACTGGCTGAGCTAAATGGAATCAACAACACCAACTTCATTCGAGTTGGTCAGGTTCTAAAAATCCCAAGCTAGTTCTTAGCTGGCAGCCTCCCAGGCTGATTTCACAATTTCCGCCAGTCCATGCTCGGCCTTGAACCCAAAAACCTCTTGAATTCTGGAACAGTCAGCCACCAAGCTTGGTGGATCTCCAGCTCGTCTCGGCCTGATATCTGCCGTGAAATCTATTCCTGAAGCCTTTTTCAGCTCAGCTAGCACTTCGAAAACCGAAGCTCCGTGACCGGAGCCAACATTGAATGTTTCATGCTCCAGCGTCTTGTTCTCTAGGTATTCAACGGCCATCATATGCGCTCTAGCGAGGTCGCCAACGTGAACGTAGTCGCGGATGCAACTGCCATCGGGTGTCGGGTAGTCGTCTCCAAAAACAATTGGAGTGTCCCCTCTTTTGAGCTGGGCGATTGCAATTGGAATCAAGTTCAGTTCGGCGGTGTCTGCAAGATCTGGAAACTCGCATCCAGCCACGTTGAAATATCTGAGGTTGACACCCTTGAGTCCCCAGACTTTCGCATTGGAAACCATCCACTCACCGACAAGTTTTGTTTGGCCATAGGGGTTGATTGGAACTCCTGGGTAGTCCTCGCTGACCTTGTCAACATCCGGAATTCCGTAGGTCGCGGCCGAGGAGGAGAAAACTAGTTTCTTGAGATTATTTGCCCTCATTGCAAGCAGGAGATTGCCCAGACCCCCCAAATTATCAAGGAAGTATTGCTCCGGCAGTTCGACCGATTGGCCAACCTGTTTCCGGGCGGCAAGATGAATTACAGCATCGAAGCTGTTCTTCTGAATCAGTTCAGAAAGGACTGATTGGGCCTCGGAGCTAGCCAGCTGCAGGCTAACGAATTCACAATCAACACGATCGGTGAGTCCAGTTGAAAGGTCATCCACGACAACCACTTGATGACCGGCTTGCTGAGCAAGCCTGACAACGTGCGAGCCGATGTAACCGGCACCGCCTGTAATCAGTAGTTTCATGCCTAAAGGTTACCTTTAAGGTTTGGTCACAATAGCGTGAATTTTGAATTAGTCGAACTTGACAGGACCATACTTACACCAGTGTAATTACACCAGTAGTTTTCTTTAGTAAGGGGTTAGGCATGGAACAGCGCGGTCAAGTGCCAGTGAATTGGTTCGTTGATGTGCTAAAGCTCGGCGTAGCCGGTGCTTATAGCGATCAGGAATCAAATCCATTGGGCTGGCAAGAGGACGCACTTTGTTCTCAGACAGACCCAGAGGCCTTCTTTCCTGAAAAGGGTGGTTCCACCAGGGATGCAAAAAAGATTTGCTCTCAGTGCACCGTGAAGTCCGAGTGCCTTGAATACGCACTGCAAAATGACGAGCGATTCGGAATCTGGGGCGGCTTGTCAGAGCGTGAACGCCGCCGCCTGCGCAAGCGCGCCTAGTTAGATCGTGTCCTCTCTGTCGGTTGCGACAATCGTTGTTTCCCATGGTGAACCTGATTTTCTGGAAGCAACCCTCAATGCCGTATCACACCAAACCAAGGTTATAAATCAGGTAGTTGTGGTTGAAACGGCAGGCTCTGAGGCTTGCGTGGAAATTGCAAAGAGGAACGGCTACTCAACTATCGAGCCTGGAAACCTAAAGCTCGGCGCTGCAATTGAAGCCGGCATTAAGGCCCTGCAGGACCAGCCTGGCTGGCTTTGGATTTTGCATGATGACTCAGCCCCCGAGCCGCAGGCTCTCCAGATGCTGTCAACGGCAGTTGAGCTATCGCCAACTGTTGCCGTGGTCGGGCCAAAGCTATTGGACTGGGATAACCAGATCCAGATTCAGCAAATGGGAATCACCGTTACCGCCACCGGCAAGCCCTTCCTGCTGGTGGAAAGCGAGTACGACCAGGGCCAACACGATAAATCGCAGGATACGTTGGCAGTGTCTACTGCAGGAATGCTGGTGCGATTCGATGTCTGGGAGCAACTGGGTGGACTAGAAGACCGGTCGCCACTGTTTGCCCAAGACATCGAATTTTGCGCAAATGCAAGAGCCGCAGGCCATCGAGTCACTGTTGAACCGAAGGCTAGGGTCAGACACGCTGGCTTAGCTATGAAGCAGCGTCGAACTAGAAAATGGACCGGAGGTTCAAGGTCTCAGGCTCTTTCTGGAGCACATGTGCATCTGGCTGGGGTTCTACTTCCGGCAGTCCTGCTGCCGTTTTTGTATTTGGGCCTTCCGATAGCCGCACTGCTTTCGATTCCACAGAATCTGATTACCAAGCGTCCGACTCGAATTTTTGGACAGTTCCAAGCCTGGATTTGGGCCTGGTTCACGATTGGATCCAGGCTAAAAGCCAGATCTCGAATTCGTAAGTTTGGCAAGGTAAAGCCACTTCGAGATTTCTACGCTACTACTCCGCAACGCAAGAAACGCCGTGAATCAAAGCTGGAACATGAGCCTGAAAATCACACCGGAAGTGAAAAGGGCCTCATCGCGAGCGGCTCAGCCTGGCTTGCGCTCCTGCCACTTGCCGCATCCTGGCAGTTGTTTCCGGCCGGCGCGCTCTACGCTGAACGGCTGGTTCCACTCGGCTCAACTTTCAGGGATGTCTTTAGTGCCACTGGGTTGACTCAGATTGCGTTCCTGGATGGCGTGAATTTGCCATCGGATCCTTTCAACTGGGTGCTCTCCTTCTTTGGCCTCTTCGCTCCAAATAACCCGAGCATCGCCCTGGCTGTGTTCGTCTTCATTGCACCAGCTTTGAGCTTCTTAGGCTTCTGGTTCCTGTCTGGCCTTGTGGCAACCAGGTTGTGGGTCAGGAACCTAGTTGCTCTGCTGTTTAGCCTTAGCCCGCAGCTGTTGCTGGTCAGCCTCCAAGCAGGAGTGGCTGAGCTTGTGGCAATTGGCTTCAGCCCGTGGCTGGCCTTTTTTATTGCCAGGGCATTTTTGGCCTTCAACTCAGCCCGCACCTGGCGTTGGACCGGTCTTGCTGGTCTCGCTGGAGCTATTGTTGCCGTGAGTAACCCGAGCCTTTTTCTTATTTTCTTTCTGCTTACCTTGGTGTTTGGTTTGTTTCGAGTCAGGAAGCTGCCGATTGTCATCTGGTATTCGATACCAGGATTGGTTCTGCTTTACCCATGGCTCCAACTGGCAATCGAGCAGTTAAGTCTGAGCTACTTGACCGTGAGCTCAACTGCCTTTCTAGCGCCGATAGACCAGAGCGAATTGCTGCTGTCATCAGTTCTGATTGGGGTGGCGTTGATTGGTGCGGCAGTAGCCCTAATCAAAGGCCGGTTAGCGATTTCGATTTTTTCTTGGGTAACGGCTCTAATTGCTTGGTTTGCTGCTTCATACCAGCCGATAGCCGGCAGTTACGCTCTTATCGCAGTGGCTCTAGGATCCCTTTTGCTGGCGTCAGCCACCTGGCTGGGTGCGTTGAACTCCAAACGAGTCGCTGGAACTGTTGCAATGGTCGGCCTCTTGGCGCTGGTGGGAGCAACATTCGTTAGTCAGTCGATTCCAGCACCACAGGTTTATGTTGGCGAACCAAGACAGGCGCCAGCGCTCATCGCTGCATCGAGTGAGGTAAACCCTGGTGTCCGCACGCTTGAGATTTATGCAAGCAACGAACAGATTTTGGCAAGCCTCTGGTGGGGAGCGGGCCCCACACTAGAAAAACGCAGCATCGCCTATGACCTCACGCTTCCAGGAAGTAAAATAGATTCTCAACTGGCTCAGCTAACCGGATCTCTGGTTTCAGGTAACCCTGCAGGGGTGAGCGAGCTGCTTTCGGAACTGGAGATTAGCTTTGTCCTGCTAAACGGAATTGATGAGCAGCTAGTTAGCAATGCCAAGGCTGGCATCGGGTCGATAGCTCTTGTTCAGGCAGCTGGAGATACGGGTTTTGGAACCCTCTGGCAGGTAATAGATGTGCCAGCCCAAAATGCTTACGAACTAGGCAATAATCGCAATCTATCGCTGGGAGTCCTGGCAGCGTTCTTGCTGCTGGCAATTCCAACCCCGGCCTCAATCAGGGGCTCAAGGCGCT
>CAZBTW010000030.1:0-8196 GCA_964494925.1 uncultured Aquiluna sp. | reverse complement strand
GGTTTGGCGCCTAAAGCTACAACTAAGTAAACGAATTACTTTTCGGCGTGTTGCGTGAGTGCAGCTGATTCGGCGAGGTTTAGATTGTTGGCAGGTTCACAGCAAAGGAGCCAAGTTGGCAAATAGTTCTTCACCTCGAACCCAGTCCGGTGCTGCAAAGCAAAAATCTCCTGAGGTGGTGAAGACTCCTAAGAAATCCTCAAAGGATTTGCCTCAAACCAAAGTGCGAACGTTTGTCCTAGACACATCAGTGCTGCTATCAGACCCCAAGGCAATGTTCCGCTTTGCAGAGCATGAGGTCGTGCTTCCAATTGTGGTGATCAACGAACTTGAGAAAAAGCGCAATGACCTTGAAATTGGCTACTTCGCAAGAAAAGCGTTGAGGCTACTTGATGACCTAAGAAAAAAGCACGAACGTTTGGATTTTCCAGTCTCAGTTGGCGATGCTGGAACTCTGCGGGTGGAGCTGAATCACATCGAACAAAGCATCCTTCCAACCGGCTTTCAGCTTGGGGATAACGATTCACGAATTCTTGCCGTTGCAGCCAACCTTCAAAACGAAGGCTTTGAAGTGACGCTGGTTTCGAAGGACCTGCCGATGCGCGTGAAGGCATCATCAATCGGTCTGAATGCCGAGGAGTACTTGCACGAGCTTGCCACCGAGGAGTGGAATGGTGTCGCAGAGCTTTCACTCTCCGGCGACGAGATGGCAAACCTTTATGACAACGAGGAGCTGGTGCTGGAAGCTGCCAAGGAGCTGCCTCTGAACACCGGCCTGGTTCTTACATCCGAGCGCGGGAGCGCTCTGGGTCGAGTGACTGACAATCGAACCGTCAAACTAGTTAGAGGCGACCGTGAGATGTTTGGGATGCACGGACGTTCTGCCGAACAACGCCTGGCAATCGATTCACTACTGGATCCGGAAATGGGAATCGTCTCGCTAGGAGGTCGTGCCGGTACCGGTAAGAGTGCTCTGGCGCTCTGTGCCGGCCTGGAGGCAGTTCTTGAGCGCCGACAGCACAAGAAGATAATGGTCTTCCGCCCACTGTTTGCCGTTGGTGGGCAAGAGCTTGGTTACCTACCTGGATCCGAATCTGAAAAGATGAACCCCTGGGCTCAGGCAGTCTTTGACACTCTCGGCTCCCTGGTTTCAAAAGAGGTGGTTGACGAGGTCATGAACCGAGGCATTCTTGAAGTTCTACCGCTCACCCATATTCGTGGCCGATCGCTTCACGACACCTTCGTGATCGTTGATGAAGCCCAATCACTAGAGCGCAATGTTCTACTGACAATGCTGTCTCGAATCGGACAGAAATCTCGCGTGGTGCTAACTCACGATGTAGCACAACGAGATAATTTGCGAGTCGGTCGCCATGATGGAGTCGCTTCTGTGGTTGAGACTCTCAAGGGTCAATCAATTTTTAGCCACATCACCCTAACCAGGAGCGAGCGCAGCGAGATTGCGGCGTTAGTCACCGACCTGCTCGAGTAGCTCTGGGGATAACCCTTAGCCTCAATTAGGTATTCACCCTAGGTTTTCCAGGGTGAATTACGAATTACTTTCCCTGCTGCCAATTGGCTTCACGGCCGCACTGACTATTCCATTGGCAATTACTGACATTCGAGAACATCGACTTCCCAATAAATTCACCTACTTATTGATTGTTGTCAGCTTGATAAGCCTGACGGCAGCGAGCCTCTTTCTAAATAGCTGGGGTAACTTTCTGGTGGCGACGATTGCAGGTTCCTTAACTTTTGCTGCTGGGGCGCTGCTGGCCAAAGTCGGTGCAATCGGTATGGGTGACATAAAACTGCTGACCTCGCTCCACATGATTCTTGGATGGCATCAGCCCTGGTTGCCAGTTATTTCGCTGGCTATAGGGCTAGCAGCCGCAACAGTCCTCGGGTTCATAGGAATCCTGCTTGGAAGAGTCAGCGCCAAGTCCCTGATCCCATTGGGACCATTTCTCTTGGTTGGATTCCTTGTGGTGTCTTATGTTCCGGTTGCTGAGGTTACTGCGGAGGCCTGGTCATAGGCAGAACTTCAAGCAGCTGATCGAGCAGTTCTGTCGTCAATTTTTTGCCGTCAACAAACCCCAAGTCTTGAGTTGCCTGCTTAACCGTGATGCTGTTAGCAACTGCGTGCTTTGCGATCTTCGCCGCAGCCTCGTATCCGATGATCTTGTTCAGCGGGGTGACAATTGAGGGGCTTGACTCTGCAAGTGCAAGAGCACGCTCCTGGTTGATTTGGAGTCCAACAACTGTCTTGTCGGCCATTACCCGCATTGAGTTTGCAAGCAGTCGAATCGACTCAAGCAGGGCATTGCCCATCACTGGAATGGCGACATTGAGCTCAAAGCTTCCACTGGCCCCAGCCCAAGTTATCGTCGCATCGTTACCGATAACTTTGGCGCAAACCATTAGGACTGCCTCTGGAACAACTGGGTTTACCTTGCCAGGCATGATTGAACTTCCGGGCTGCAGGTCAGGAATGTGTAGTTCGCCAAGTCCCGTGTTTGGCCCGGATCCCATCCATCGGATGTCGTTGTTGATTTTTGTGAGGCTGACTGCAAGAACCTTCAGTGCTCCGGAAGCCTCTACCAAGCCATCCCTGGCTCCTTGAGCCTCGAAGTGGTCTCGTGCTTCAGTAATTGGTAAGCCGGTTTGTTCGGCAAGATTCGAAATGATTGCCTGTGGAAATCCCTTTGGGGTGTTGATGCCTGTGCCGGTGGCGGTTCCTCCCTGTGGCACTTCGCTGACTCTGGGTAGTGCCGCTTCCACTCGCTCGATTGCATATCTGATCTGAGCTGCGTAGCCTGCGAACTCCTGACCGAATGTCACTGGAGTTGCATCCATCAGGTGAGTGCGGCCGGGCTTCACAAACCCCTTCCAGCTTTCAGCCTTGTCCTCTAGTGCTTTAGCTAGGTAGTCAAGTGCTGGCAGCAGGTTGTTTATCAGTGCACTGGTCACTGCCACGTGAACCGAGGTTGGAAACACGTCGTTCGAAGACTGTGACATGTTTACGTGGTCATTCGGGTGAACCTCTGACCCGAGGCCATTGCTAGCCAGGGTTGCAAGAACCTCGTTCATGTTCATGTTGGAGCTTGTGCCGCTGCCAGTTTGAAAGACATCGACCGGGAAGTGCTCATGATGTTCACCGGAAATAATCAGATCGGCTGCAGCTTGAATAGCTTTCGAAATACCAGCATCCAAAATGCCAAGTTCAGCATTGGCAATAGCCGCCGCCTTCTTGATGCGGGCAAGAGCGATGATCTGCTCGCTCTCGAGTCCCTGCCCTGAAATTGGGAAGTTCTCAACCGCACGCTGGGTCTGGGCTCTATAGAGTGCATCCTTGGGGACTCGAACCTCACCCATTGTGTCGTGCTCAATACGGTATTCCATTTATTTTCCTTTTCTCAAAACTACGCGACCTCACCGATGGCCTGTACCAAGTGAACCTCACCAAGCTCAAGCTTGTACTGGGCTCCAACGATTCCAACTTTTCCAGACTCGATAGCCTTCGCTATTAGAGCAGACCGTTCCGTGATCTCGGCCATGGTGTCGCGAATGTGCCGGTCAGTGAATTCGTCAATTGTGGTCTCGCCGGCCTCAATGCCTCGCTCAATCGTGGGAGTTATTCTGTTTACCAGGTTGTGAATGTACTCACCTTCGGCAACCAGACTTCCTTCTTTTGAACTGACCGTGGCATTTATTGCTCCACAGTTGTCATGTCCAAGAATCAGAATCAATGGCACGTTTAGAACCTCAACGGCGAACTCGAGTGAACCAAGGATGGTTTCGGCAATTACCTGACCGGCATTTCTGACTACAAAAAGATCACCCAGGCCAACGTCAAATATCATCTCGGCCGCAAGTCTTGAGTCGGAGCAGCCAAATACTGCAGCAAAGGGAGTTTGAACCTTCGCCATGTCCTTACGCTCTTGAGCGTCCTGATGCTTGTGGGCAGGGGTGCCGGCGATGAAGTTTTTGTTTCCCTCAACAAGAAGATTCCAGGCATCCGCCGCATTGGTTGCTTTTGGCATGGTTCCTAACTTCTAGTCAGCAGCAATAGCGCTAGCTAATGCTTCAAAGTCATCTGTATTGGCTGTTCCATAGATTACAACGACCTCAGTTCCGTTGCGGTGAAGCAAGAGATATTCCTTGGTCCCACGTGGCGTAGAGGGGTTAAGGGTTGGCCAAATCTCCCAGGTAAGACCTGAAAGCTGAACTTCTGAGTCAAAAAAGTTGCCAGCCAGCATCTCCGCTTCCCAGGAGGGGTTAGTTTCAAAAACCTGAGTGAGTCCGATGTATTGGTTGGATTCAGTCACGAAACCGACATACCAGGTGCTAACACCAAGGGTGTTTTCCACCCGGGCAGCATTTGCCCACCAGTCAGCCGGAATCTCTGGGCTCAGTGCTTGGCTGCCCAAGGATTCGGAGGCAGAGACTGCAATGGTTTGATAATCAACTGGGGTAATGCGATTGCTGTCATCTCTTGGAACACCCAAATAGATTGCTGCAACCAAACCTGAGGTCACAATCAGCGAAAGAATTAGATTTCGGACGGTTTGTTTGGCTCTGCGTTTTGCTGCTGCATCACTCACTTGGCTGATCGTTCCTTTTGAGCCTTATCAAGCTTCTTGCGAGCACCGCTGAGCCACTGCTCACAGTGCTTGGCTAGAGCCTCACCACGCTCCCAGAGAGCCATGGAAGCCTCGAGGCTCACATTCTGTTGCTCGAGCTGTGAAACCACCACCTGAAGCTCATCACGGGCTTCCTCGTAGCTCAGATCGCTTATTTCCTTAGACATCTCTCTCCTTAACCGCGTCAATGGTGGCTGAAATTTCCTGTTTGGCCAAAATAATGCTCATTTTTTCGCCCTTGGCTGGCTTTACAAGCGGCTTTCCGTTTTCGTCAGTGACTACCGCATAGCCGCGCTCAAGCGTCTGCTGAGGCGATAGCGATTTGGCCCTCAGTTTGAGCTGGTCGATCTGGGAAACAGCCTGTTCAAACCGGTGCTCCAAGATTTCAGATAGTCGTCTGGTCGAGAACCCAAGCAGCTCAGCTTGGCTGTCAATGAATCCATAGGGAGACGCTAGGACAGGACGAGATTTGAGTGCCGCCACAAACTGAAGTTGAGTGTCAACAAGCGATGACATCCGGAACCACATTCGTTCAAAATTGCTTTCCAAGTTCGCGCGCTCCTGGGCAATGTCCGGGACAACTCTCTTTGCCGCATCGGTCGGAGTTGATGCTCGAAGATCTGCCACCAAATCAAGCAGCGGCTGATCGTTTTCATGGCCAATCGCGCTCACAATCGGAGTCTTAGCTAGCGCTGCGGCTCTAACCAGGCGCTCATCACTGAATGGCAGCAGGTCCTGGAAGCTTCCACCGCCTCTGGCGATGATGATTACATCGACCTCGGGGTTTTGATCCAGTTGTTCGAGGGCCAAAATGATTTCGTTTGCCGCTCTGTCGCCTTGCACAAGTGTGTTGATTACCTCAAATGCAACTTCTGGCCAGCGCAATTTAGCGTTTTGGAGCACATCCTTTTCGGCATCGGAGTTTGCTCCGGTGATTAGACCGATCTTGTTTGGCAAAAATGGGAGCGGTTGTTTACGCCCGGGGTCTGTCAGCCCTTCAGCAATTAATTGGAGCTTCAGCTTTTCAATTCGCTCTAGCAGCTCACCCAGGCCCACCTTATGCATTTGCAGTACTCGCATTGTGAGCTTGCCGTTTTTGGGCCAGAACACTGGCTGCACCAGCGCAACAACCCGGTCACCCTGAGTAAGCCCCGGTGCGATTTGAGCACCGGAGTTTGTGAAGGCGTGGATCTCGATCGCGTTTTCAACATCAAGATCTCGAATTGACCCAAACATTCCTGAGCTGCGTTCGGTGTAGGACTGGAGTTCTCCTTCAACCCAGACTTTTCCAAGTTTTTCAATCCAATCTTTCAGGGATTTTGAAAGAGCCGAGACCTGCCAGGGGGAATTCTCTGTGCTGACTTTGGATTGATTATCAGTGCCCGCTGCTTGTTGCAATGAAGACCTCCCTGCAGCGGTAACTAGAATTGAATGGTGACTGTAATCAACAATACCGACCCAACCGACAATGTGACCGCAAAAAAGGTCCTGCTGGCAGCCCCCAGGGGTTATTGCGCAGGCGTTGACCGGGCGGTCATTGCAGTTGAGAAAGCGCTTGATCACTACGGTGCTCCGATCTACGTTCGCAAGCAAATCGTCCATAACAAACACGTGGTGCGCTCGCTGGAAAAGCGCGGCGCCATTTTTGTTGACGAAGTCGATGAAGCCCCGGAGGGCTGCATCATGGTTTTCAGCGCTCACGGAGTTTCTCCGGCCGTTGTGAAAGCGGCCGAAGAGCGAGGTCAACAAACAATTGACGCCACCTGCCCCTTGGTAACCAAGGTTCACCGCGAGGTCCAAAGATTTGAAAAAGAAGGCTACGACATTCTGCTGGTTGGCCACGAGGGTCACGAAGAGGTCGAGGGAACTGCAGGTGAAGCACCTGATGTAGTCCAGCTAATTGATGGCGACCAGGGAATTGCAGATGCCAAGGTTCGGGACCCAAACAAAGTCGTCTGGCTATCACAGACCACTTTGTCGGTTGACGAAACCATGGACACGGTATTGAAGCTTCGAGAGAAGTTCCCAACCCTACAAAACCCGCCAAGCGATGACATTTGCTACGCAACCCAGAATCGTCAGGTTGCAATCAAGAAAGTCGGGGCTGAGTCGGACTTAGTCATTGTCGTTGGATCGGCTAATTCCTCAAACACTGTTCGCTTGGTTGAGGTGGCACTAGATGCAGGTGCCAAAGCCGCTTACCGGGTGGATTTTGCGTCTGAAATTGATGAGGCCTGGTTTGAAAATGTTTCGACAGTTGGCGTCAGCTCAGGAGCCTCTGTTCCAGAGGAACTGGTTTCAGAGGTGCTCGACTACCTTGACGAAAAGGGATTCGGCAATGTTTCGACCGTCACCACGGCCGAGGAGGACATTCAGTTCTCGTTGCCAAAGGAGTTGCGTCGCGACCTGAAAAGCGCCGGCCACAACACTTCTTTGAAGAAAAGCTAGTCGAAGGACCTAGAACTTACTTGGTTGCCCTGGCGATCAAATGTTTTCCAGATGCCAACCTGTTTTCCCTGGTCAAAGCTGCCGGATCGCATCAGCGACCCGTCCTTGCGGAAAAACTCCCAAAAACCGTGCATTTCGGAGTTCAGGTATTCACCCTTGAACCGAGGCAGGCCGTTGTCGTAGAAAGGCTGTAGTTTGCCTTCCATCAACTACCAGTTGGACTTGCCAGCAGAACCCAACTGATTTGCGGCCTCAACCACTCGCTCGGCCATTCCGGCTTCGGCAGCAGCTCCCCAGTTTCTCGGGTCGTAAAGCTTCTTGTTTCCAACCTCGCCATCAATACGAAGCACTCCGTCGTAGTTTTTGAACATGTGGTTCACCACTGGACGGGTGTAGGCGTACTGGGTGTCGGTGTCGATGTTCATCTTGATCACTCCGAAAGAAACCGCATCGGCAATTTCCTTCTCGGTAGATCCAGAGCCACCGTGGAAAACGAGATCAAAAGGGTTTTCCTTGCCATACTTCTTCCCAATTTCAACCTGAATCTCCTGCAGCAGTTCCGGGCGAAGGTGGACATTGCCTGGCTTGTAAACGCCGTGAACGTTTCCGAAGGTCAAGGCTGAGATGTAGCGGCCATTCTCTCCAAGACCAAGCGCCTCAACAGTTTTCTCACCATCTGCAACGGTTGTGTAGAGGTGCTCATCAATTGCTCCCTCGACTCCGTCCTCTTCGCCGCCAACTGCGCCAACTTCAATTTCAAGCACTGCGCCAACGTTGTGGGTCTTCTTCAAAAGCTCCTTGGCGATCTCCAGGTTTCGGTCCAACGGAATTGCCGAGCCGTCCCACATGTGGGAGTTGAAGATTGACTCTCCTCCAGCTTTGACGCGTTCGGCAGAAAGCTCAAGCAGCGGCCTGACAAAGCCATCAAGCTGATCCTCTGCACAGTGATCGGTGTGAAGAGCAACCTTGATGTCGTAATTCTTCGCGACCTCTCTTGCAAATGCAGCGAACGCCAGTGCGCCAGTCACGCGGTGCTTGATGGTTGAACCCGACCAGTAATCAGCACCACCGGTTGAAACCTGGATGATTCCATCGGACCCAGCAG
>CAZBTW010000029.1:0-8299 GCA_964494925.1 uncultured Aquiluna sp. | reverse complement strand
GCTTTAGAGCTTGTCGGAAACCCCTCCAGCGTCCACAGCCAGGGCAGAACGACCAGAGAGCTATTAGAGACAGCAAGAGATCAAGTTGCAGCAGCCTGCGGTGCGAACAGATCAGAGATTATTTTCAATTCCGGTGGCACTGAGTCGGACAACCAAGCCATCAAGGGAATCTACTGGGCTAGAAATAATCAGGATTCAAATCGAAATCTGATTATTACTGCCACCACCGAACACCATGCCGTGATTGATCCGGTTTCGTGGCTGCACGCGAACCAGGGAGCCGATGTTGCCTATGTTCAGCTGCTAGAGGGCGGAATGGTCGACATTCCGGCTCTTGAGCGCTTGATTCAGGACAATCATGCTCGAGTGGCACTGATCACGTTGATGTGGGTGAATAACGAGACCGGAGTGATTACTGACATTCCAAGAATTTGCGAAATAGCTTCTCAATACGGGATACCTGTCCACAGTGATGCAGTGGCTGCCTTTGGGCACATTGAAATTGATTTTGGTGCCAGTGGGCTGGCCGCAATGAGTCTTTCAGGGCACAAGATTGGTGCACCGATCGGGGTCGGTGCTCTGGTTGTAGCCAGGTCGCAAAAACCAACCTCGCTAATTCACGGCGGTGGTCAGGAGCGAAGCCTGAGATCAGGAACCATGAATTACCCGATGGCCGCTAGCTTTGCAGCTGCAGCCACTGAGTCAGTGGCTCAGTTGGTGCCAGAAATGGCAAGGCTCAAGATCTTGCGGGATTACCTCGAGACTGAGGTTGCCAAGATTGTGCCAGGCGTGATTTTCACTTCCGCCAGTGCGGTTCGAGCCGACTACAACTCACACCTGATCTTTCCAGGGACCCAATCCGATGCGATGTTGTTTCTGCTTGACCAAGAGGGAATCTGCGTGTCAGCTGGTTCTGCCTGTCAGGCTGGAGTGCTGGGCCCATCGCATGTACTGGAGGGGATGGGCTACCCACCGGAATTAGCATCTGCCTGTATTCGAGTGACGCTGGGAGCAACAAGCACAAGGGCTGACGTTGATGCTTTCCTGACTGCACTGGCCAAAGTTCATCCAGTAGCACTAAATGCAACCCCTGCATAAACCGGCCATTCAAATTAGACTGGGATTATGCGGGTTCTAGCGGCGATGAGTGGTGGAGTAGATTCTGCCGTGGCTGCAGCACGCGCAGTTGAGATGGGACATGAAGTTATCGGCGTGCATTTGGCACTGTCAAGGATGCCAGGAACGCTCAGAACCGGCTCTCGGGGCTGCTGCACCATTGAGGACTCCATGGACGCGCAGCGAGCCGCCAACAAGCTGGGGATTCCCTATTATGTTTGGGATTTTTCGGAGCGTTTCAAGCTGGATGTCGTAGACGACTTTATTGCCGAGTATCAAGCCGGTAGGACTCCCAACCCCTGCATGCGCTGTAATGAGCGAATCAAGTTCGCAGCTCTGTTGGAACGAGGTCTGTCACTTGGGTTTGACGCTGTCTGCACTGGCCATTACGCAAGCATCGAGGATGACGGTCAAGGAAACCTAGAGCTTCACAGGTCGTTGGCTATGGCCAAAGACCAGAGTTACGTCCTAGGCGTTCTCACAGCCGAGCAACTAAAGCACTCAATGTTTCCCCTTGGCGCAACCGCATCGAAGGACTTGATTAGGCAGGAAGCTGCTGACCGGGGCCTAAGTGTTGCCAATAAGCCAGATAGCTATGACATCTGTTTCATTCCAGAGGGAGATACTCGCGAGTGGCTGAAGGATTTCGTCCCAAGTGATCCGGGCAAGATAGTTGACCTGGAAGGTAACGAGCTCGGTGAACACGATGGGCACGTTGGCTTCACTATTGGTCAGCGCAAGGGTTTGAGAATTGGCAAGCCGGCAGCAGATGGCAAGCCCAGGTATGTGTTGGAAATTAGACCAAAGACCAAAGAAGTCGTAGTTGGACCAGAGCAGGCTCTCGAGATAAGCGAGCTTTCCGGCGCTCGCTATTCCTGGTGTGGGAAAGCACCTGAGAGCCCAGAGCAAGAGTTTGAGTGCGAAGTGCAGGTCAGGGCCCACGGTGACACAGTTCCAGCAACCGCCTCGGTATTAGACGGAATGATGCGCATACAGCTCAATGAGCCGCTTTATGGCGTTGCCACGGGGCAAACAGCGGTGGTCTACTTGGGAACCAGAGTGCTTGGCCAGATGACCATCGATAGCACGCGCAGTAAGGTTCAGGCCGGTGTCTAATGAGCTGGAGCGCATTGATGAGCTGCGGATGCAAATCGTGCGCTATCGAGATGCCTACTACGGTCAAGACCAATCACTAATTTCAGATCATGATTACGACCTGCTTGAAATCGAACTCAAAGCCCTAGAACAGAAGCATCCCGAGTATCAGGACAGTTCTCCAATTCTGAGCGTCGGAAGTGCTGCTGGAAGTGTTTTTGATCCGGTGGTCCACGGTGAAAAAATGATGAGCCTAGACAATGTCTTTGACTCTGACGAGTTTCTAGCCTGGTCGAAGAAAGTTGGCGAGGGTCCTTTTCTTTGTGAGCCAAAGATCGATGGCTTGGCCGTATCGCTGACCTATGAGCGCGGGGTTCTCACCAGGGCCGCAACCAGGGGAGATGGCGAAACCGGAGAAGACATCACCCAGAACGCGATGACAATCAAAAGCATTCCGCATCGACTAAGTGGAGAAAACCACCCTGCGATCGTCGAGATTCGTGGCGAAGTCTTTTTTGGGTTGGGTGATTTTGCCGCACTAAACGCCGGAATCATTGAGCTAGGCGGTAAGCCGTTTGCTAACCCTAGGAACAGCGCTTCGGGCTCCCTGCGCCAAAAGGACCCGGAGGTAACTAGGTCTAGGCCATTGAAGATGCTGGTTCATGGCTTTGGTAGCTGGAAGCCAGAGATTCAAAGCCAGGCCGGTGTCTATAAGCTCCTAAAAAGCTGGGGCTTGCCAACTACAGAGCGCTTCGAGGTTGTTCCAACGGCAGAGGCAGCTCTCGATTACATCCAGCGCACCAATCAGACCAGAGCGCTAGTGGAGCATGAAATTGATGGCGTAGTTATAAAAGTCGATGACTTGGCCAGGCAAGCAGAATTGGGTGCAACCTCCAGGGCACCGAGATGGGCGATTGCTTATAAATACCCCCCAGAGCAGGTCAACACGAAGCTTCTGGATATCAAGGTATCGATTGGCAGAACTGGTCGGGCAACGCCATTTGCAGTGCTGTCGCCTGTGAAGGTTGCTGGCAGTGAGGTTGAGTTTGCAACCCTCCACAATCAAGACCAGGTGAAAGCCAAGGGGGTTCTGATCGGGGACACCGTGGTGCTGCGTAAGGCCGGCGACGTCATTCCTGAAATCTTGGGTCCAGTGGTGGACTTGCGGGATGGAACCGAGCAGGAATTTGTCATGCCAAGCAGTTGCCCGGAGTGTGGGGCGCCGCTTGAGCCGGCAGCCGAGGGTGATGTTGATCTTCGCTGCACAAATGAACAAAGTTGCCCGGCCCAACTCAGAGAGCGCATTGCCTACATTGGCTCTCGCTCCGCCCTGGACATCGAAGCGCTTGGATATGTGAGTGCTAGCGCTTTGACCAACCCGCTGGAGCCAGAAATAGCTCCAGTCCAATCTGAAGCTGACCTATTTGATTTGACGATAGAAAAACTTCTTCCAATTAGGTCCTTGGTGCTGGACCCTGACACGGGATTACCCAAACATGATTCCGAGGGAAACCTCAAGGTTGTCGACTATTTCAGGAAGAAAAACGGAGAACCTTCGGAGATAGCCCTAAAGCTCCTGGCGAATCTTGAAAACGCGAAGAACAAGCCGCTCTGGCGAATTTTGGTCTCGCTTTCAATTAGACACGTTGGTCCGGTCGCAGCAAGAGCACTGGCTGACACCTTCGGCTCAACCAGTGCAATTTTCAACGCTTCTGAGGCCGAGCTCTCTGCCGTTGATGGAGTTGGACCGACATTAGCTCAGTCAATAACCGGTTGGTATCAAAAGCCTTGGCATCGACAAATCCTTGAGAGCTGGGAAGCTGCCGGAGTTCAACTCGCCATTGCCGGTCATCAGCCCCGCTCGGAGACCGACAGCGGCATATTTTCGGGAATGTCGATTGTTGTCACCGGCTCGATGGAGTCAATGACCAGAGATCAAATTGAAGAGTTAATCATTGAAAATGGCGGCAAAGCCGCATCCTCAGTTTCAAAGAAGACCAGTTTTGTGGTTGCTGGGCCAGGCGCCGGTTCGAAACTTGAGAAAGCTGCCTCGTTGGGTGTTGAGGTTATTAGCGAACAGCAATTCTTCGAGAAATTGGGCTCTTCGCAGAACTAGACTTATCCCATTGCCACGATAGATACGAATAGAGAAGCTGAATGTCTGAAATAACTCCCGATTTGGTTCGCCATCTCGCGTCCTTGGCCAGAATTTTGGTTACCGATCAAGAGATTGAGCAGCTTGCCGGAGAGCTCGGCGTGATTGTTGACTCGGTGGCAATGGTCAATCAGGCGGTGTCTGGAGACGTCGAGGCCACCAGCCACCCAATCCCCATGGCAAATGTTTATCGTGAAGACGTGATTTTGCCGTCTCTCACTCAGGAGCAAGCACTTTCGGGGGCTCCAGAGAGCGCCGATGGCCGCTTCAAAGTTAACGCAATTCTGGATGAGGACTAATCATGACTGATATCACTTCCAAGACAGCGTTTGAGCTGGCGAGCCTGATTCAGAGCAAGCAGGCATCTTCGGTTGAAATCACAACCGCATTTTTAGATCGCATGGAAAAGTTAAATTCCAAGACCAATTCCTACCTTCACATTGACCGTGAAAACAGCCTGGCTCAGGCCAAGCTGGCAGACCAGCAGCTAGCAGCAGGAACCACGAGCTCAACTTTGCACGGTGTTCCGATTGCTGTGAAGGACAACCTGACTACCACTGACGCCCCGACTACCTCGGGATCCAAGATCCTCGAGGGTTGGGTGCCACCATATGATGCAACTGTCGTGGCCAAGTTGCGCCAAGCCTCGATGCCAATCTTGGGTAAAACAAACTTGGATGAGTTTGCAATGGGTTCGTCTACCGAATTCTCAGCATATGGACCAAGCAAAAACCCGTGGGATCTTGAACGAATTCCAGGTGGTTCCGGTGGTGGCTCTAGCTCGGCAGTAGCAGGACACCTGGCTCCAATCGCGATCGGCAGTGACACCGGTGGATCAATTCGCTATCCAGCAGCTGTCACCGGATCGGTTGGGGCAAAGCCCACCTACGGTGCTGTTTCCAGGTATGGACTAATTGCGCTTGCAAGCTCACTGGATCAAATTGGACCGGTTTCAAATAATGTTTTGGACGCAGCGATGCTCCAGGACACGATTGCAGGCCACGATCCGCATGATTCAACGTCATTGCCAAACTCACTTGGTTCTATGGTGGAGGCTGTAAAGAACGCCGATGTAGCTGGGCTTCGGGTTGGCGTAGTGAAGCAGCTTTCATCAGATGGTTTCCAGTCTGGGGTCAAGAAGTGTTTCGATGACACAGTTGCCAAATTGACTGCGGCCGGAGCTGAAGTAATCGAAGTCGATTGTCCGAGTTTCGAATACGCAGTCGCTGCTTACTATTTGATTCTGCCCGCTGAGGCATCATCAAACCTTGCCAAATTTGACTCAGTCCGCTTTGGGCTTCGTTCAATGCCCGAGGGAAACCCGACAATCGAACGCGTGATGGCTGCCACCAGAGAAAAGGGATTTGGCCCGGAGGTCAAACGCCGCATCATTCTGGGTACCTATGCTCTTTCTTCTGGTTACTACGACGCTTATTATGGCTCGGCCCAAAAGGTGAGAACCCTGATTCAGAACGACCTTGCGGCTGCCTTTGAAAAGGTTGATGTGTTGATTACTCCAACTGCACCTACCACCGCATTCAAGATCGGTGAAAAGGTAGCTGACCCACTGGCTATGTATTTGAACGACATTGCCACGATTCCAGCAAACCTTGCCGGAATCCCGGGAATGTCAGTCCCCAATGGTCTAGCCGAGGAGGATGGGCTGCCATCTGGTGTTCAGATTCTGGCTCCGGCAATGAAAGATGATCAGATGTATCGAGCGGCCAGCGTTATCGAGTCGCTCTACTTGGCCCAATGGGGCGCACCGCTTATTTCGCAAGTTCCGAACCTGGAGGTGCTGTAATGGCTAAAGAACAACTTATGCCATACGAGCAGGCGATCGAACGTTTTGAAGTAGTAATCGGTCTGGAAGTTCACGTTGAACTAAACACGGCCAGCAAGATGTTCTGCGGCTGTGCAAATAATTTCGGATCAGAGCCGAACACGAATGTTTGTCCAACCTGTTTAGGGTTACCGGGCTCACTGCCAGCAGTGAACCGAAAGGCAGTTGAATCTTCGATTGCCATTGGTCTGGCTCTTGACTGTCAGATCGCTGCCAGTGGACGATTTGCTAGAAAGAATTATTTCTACCCTGACCTAGCTAAAAACTTCCAGACATCGCAGTATGACGAGCCAATCGCATACGAGGGCAAGATTTCAATTGAACTGGAGACCGGCGAGCTGTTCGCGGTTGATATCGAACGCGCACACATGGAAGAAGATGCTGGAAAGCTGACCCATGTCGGTGGTTCAACCGGACGTATTCAGGGAGCGGAATACTCGCTTGTGGACTATAACCGTGCTGGTGTTCCGCTGGTGGAAATTGTGACCAAGCCCATCTACGGTGCTGGGGACAAAGCTCCTGAATTAGCGGCAACCTATGTTCGTGCCATCCGCGACATCGTGAAAGCAATGGATGTTTCAGATGCCAAAATGGAGCGCGGTAACGTGCGCTGTGATGCCAACGTCTCACTTCGCGAAAAGGGTGCCCAGAAGCTTGGAACCCGAACCGAAACTAAGAACGTAAACAGCCTCAGAAGCGTCGAGAACGCCGTTCGCTATGAAATTCAGCGTCAGGCACACATTTTGGCAAACGGCGGCTCGATTACACAGGAAACAAGACACTGGCACGAAGATCGCGGTCACACCTCAGCCGGTAGACCGAAATCAGACGCCGATGACTACCGCTATTTCCCTGAGCCAGATTTGGTTCCAGTTCAGCCCAGCACTGAATGGATTGAACAAATTCGACAGACGCTCCCTGAGAATCCAGCTATCAGGCGTAAGCGCCTGCAAGAGGCCTGGGGCTTTGCTGATTTGGAGTTCAGAGACGTCCTGAACTCAGATCTTTTGGATGAGGTTGAAAATACCGTTGCTGCTGGCGCTAGCCCACAGTCTGCCCGCAAGTGGTGGACGGGCGAGCTTGCAAGACTTGCCAATGCCCAACAGGTGGCAATTACTGAACTGGCAATCACACCAACCCAGGTAGCGGAAATTCAAAAATTGATTGATGCCGGCGAGCTAACCGACAGAATTGCCCGCGATGTTGTCGCGGGTGTTCTTGCCGGAGAGGGAGAGCCCGCCGAGGTGATTGAAGCCCGTGGCCTAAAGGTTGTTACCGATGAGGGTGCTTTGATCGAGGCGATTGATGCCGCCTTGGCTTCTCAGCCTGATGTCCTAGAAAAGATTCGAGAAGGAAAAGTCCAGGCTGCTGGAGCGGTAATTGGAGCTGTAATGCAGGCAATGCGCGGCCAAGCCGACGCTGCCAGAGTTAGAGAGCTCATTTTGGAACGAGCCAAATAACAACTGGGGTGAGTAACGGGGCTTGAACCCGCGACCCCCTGGACCACAACCAGGTGCTCTACCAACTGAGCTATACCCACCATGTCTGGACTTGCCAGAACCGTTAGATTGTATCAGCTCCCAGCGCCTTTACGGCACTCTTTAAATCCTTTGAGGTCGGACCAGGGTTCTGAACCAGCAGGACCTTGCGGTAATAGCGAAGCTCCTGAATTGATTCGCGAATATCAGCCAGTGCTCGGTGGTCTCCTTGTTTTTTAGGAAGCTGGAAGTAGATTTTGGGAAACCACCTTCTAGAAAGCTCTTTCAAAGAGCTGACATCAATGTTTCGGTAGTGCAGGAAGCCTTCAAACTCAGGAGTTTGACGGTTCAGGAACATACGGTCAGTGCCAATCGAATTTCCAGCAAGAGGTGCTGTCCTTGGTTCCGGGATCCACTGTTTGATGTAGTCGAGGATCAGTGCTTCGGCCTTATTGATCGAGATCCCGTTGGGGATCTCGTTGATTAGGCCCGAATCGGTGTGCATTTTGGTTACAAACTCGCCCATGTTCTTTAGGGCCTTGCGTGATGGCTTAACCACGACCTGAAGACCTTCGTGAACTGGAACCAGTTCCTGGTCAGTGACAATCACTG
>CAZBTW010000028.1:0-8359 GCA_964494925.1 uncultured Aquiluna sp. | reverse complement strand
CTGCAAACCGACCAGCTCCCAACGCATTCGGTGGAGTGTTACTTGTCGCCGCAAATCTAACGCCCTTTGCCTCAAGCTCTTTGAGGAGCCTAGACATAATCATTGTGTCGCCGGGATCGTCCAGCTCGAATTCGTCAATACAGACAAGGCCGAATTTTGAGAGTTCCGAAACGGCCTGCTGAAAACCTAAGTATCCGACGAGGCTTGTGTAATCAAGAAAGCTACCGAAGGCCTTTTTTCCGCTATAGGCATGCCAAATTGCGGCCAGGAGGTGGGTCTTGCCAACGCCAAATCCACCATCTAGATAGATTCCGGGTGCTACGGCTTTCTTGCTAAATAGTTTGGACTTCCCTAGGCCAACAAACGAGCGGGCGGCATCTACGGCTCTTTGCTGGGATGGAAATCTCGGATCTGGCACGTAATTTGTTACGCTAGAAGTAGCAAACTCCGGTGGTGGGTGCAGCTGTCCAATAAGCTCTGTCTTAGAAACCTCGGGTTTCCGGGTTAGCAGGGAATTGGGATTCATTCCCAGCTGTTGAGCCAATTAGTCACCCTTCGTCGAGAATCAAGTGTAGGCAATGAATTGGAGCATAATGTTCAGTCACGAAAAAATAAGCGAGTACGCAAACCCAGAGGTGCTGGTGACTGTTGATTGGCTAAACCAAAATCTAGATTCGGTCACGATAGTTGAGTCGAATGAGGACATCCTGCTCTATGACACCGGGCATATTCCAGGGGCAGTGAAGCTGGATTGGCACACAGAACTAAACCACCCGCTTCGCAGAGATTATTTGGAAAGCGAGGCTTTTGCCGAGCTGATGAACCTCAAGGGGATTTCACGTGATGACACAATCGTTCTTTACGGTGATCGCTCCAACTGGTGGGCGACGTATGCATTCTGGGTTTTCAAGCTTTTTGGACATGAAGATGTTCGCCTACTAGACGGCGGTAGGAACAAGTGGATTAGCTCCGGCGGAGAACTCACAAAAGAGCTCCCAACTAGAGCCAGCGCTAATTACCCAGTTGTCCAGCGTCAGGATGATGCCATTCGGGCCTTCCGCGACGAGGTGCTTGAGCACATTGGTCAACCACTGGTGGATGTGAGGTCCCCTGAGGAGTACAGCGGACAGCGCCTGCACATGCCAGACTTCCCAAACGAAGGCGCCACTCGCGGCGGGCACATCCCAACCGCAGCTTCAATCCCCTGGTCCAAGGCCATTCAAGAGGATGAAACTTTCAGGCCGCTTGCAGAGCTGGAGACCCTTTACTTCGAAAACACCGGCTTCAATAAAGACTCAGACTTCATTGCCTACTGCCGAATCGGAGAGCGTTCTTCACACACCTGGTTTGTTTTGAAATACCTTCTCGGTGTGAAAAACGTTCGCAATTACGATGGCAGCTGGACCGAATGGGGCAATCTAGTGGGTGCGCCAATTGCTCTTGGTGCCGAGCCTGGAGAGGCCGCTTGAGCCAGGCAGCCGAAGAAATTGTTTCTGACTTTCAATTCCTAGAGGGTCAAGATAAGTTGCAACTACTACTTGAATTTAGTGAGTTGCTACCGGACATTGATCAGAGATTTTTAGATGACCCGGAATTATTAGAGCGGGTTGAGGAATGTCAGTCACCAGTCTTCATAGCGGTTGAAGGCGACCAGGAACGGGTATTTCTCCATTTCTCGGCTCCTAGGGAAGCGCCAACAACCAGAGGTTTCGCTGGAATTTTGTCAGCGGCCCTGAACAACAAGTCGGCTGCTGACATTCTGGATTTTTCTGATGACTTCCCCTCCAGACTCGGTTTAGATTCTCTAATTTCGCCACTTCGCGTAAGAGGCATGCGGGGCATGCTGGCAAGAATCAAGCGCAAGGTTCGAGAGCTTACCGACGCTCAATGAACATTGCGGATGAGCTGCTGTCTCCCGGGCCAATAACTGCTTCGTTGGTTGTCTCAGCCTCAGGTTCTCACGTTGACAAGGGCGGCACCTCCAAGAACATTGGCGGCCCAGCAGATCTAGAACTACTAAAAGCATTTCGACAGCGGGCCAATTGGGTTCTAACCACAGGCCTAACAGCAAGGGTCGAGTCCTACCTTTTGCCTCGACACGCTAGGTTGGCTGTTCTTACTCGTTCCGGAGAACAAGGCCTTCCTGCAACGCTAGATCCTGAGGAAGTATTAGTTTTAGGCAGCTCGACTCCGCTGGAGCCCTACGAAGCTGTCGAACACCTCGCGGCTACCCCTGACACCAGGGTTCATATTGAATTTGGTCCGACCACGCTGATTCCACTAATAAAAGCATCGAAACAAATCGAACTGTTTGTTAGTAGTGAGCACCAAGAGGGTATCGCAGCCTTTTGCGAATCTAATGACCTTGTAATCAACCATAAATACTTGCTGCCTAACTTGTTTGTTAGTCGGGTTGCTGGGCGAGCCTGACCAGCATTTCCCTGCTGACTGGGTAGTTTCATTTGGTGGAACTCGACCTAAGCAAACTATCCCCTGGCTTCGCAAACATGCTTGAGCCAATCAGGGCATTCAAGTCGCGGACTGAAATCGAGCTGACCCAAATTCCATCCCCCACCGGCATAGCTCCCGAAGCCATAGCAATTTCTGCAGAGATAGTTCATCAAACAGCTTCTGATCATGGGGTTTCCAGACTTGTTTTCTGTCGAGACCCCGAGCAACCAGAGGGGTGGAATTCCGAGTTTCGCATCATTGGCTATGCAAAATCCCCTATCGAGCTAGAGATGGCTAAGGACGACTACACCGCAGCTTTGCCCTGGGAATGGCTGAAGGACTCGCTGCATGCGTCTCAGGCTGGTTTTGCCCACGAGGCTGGGACAACAACCACAGTCATCTCAACGGGACACGGGTCTTTGATTTCACAGCCCCAGCATGCCGAGCTGGAAATAAGGGCCAGCTGGGCGCCCACTGGTTATGACCTGTCGCAACACCTACAGGCTTGGACCGAACTCTTGGCTCTAATTAGTGGCTTGCCACCTGCGGATTCAAAGGTTGTGAGAATTAGTTGAAGCTCGTAAAACCTCGTCGCGAAGTGACTTTTGTTGAGACTGAAGCCACTTTTGAGAAACTGCTGATAGACCTAGAGTCGAATCAAGAGACTCTGGCTATCGACACCGAGCGAGCAAGTGGCTTTCGCTACTCTCAGCGCGCATATTTGATTCAAATTGGTCTTTCTGATGGGCCAATACACCTCGTTGACCCAATCGCACTCAGTGACACTTTGCCCGATTGGACAGAGCAGGTTCAGCCACATCTGAATTCAAAACCCTGGTTGCTGCATGCAGCAACGCAGGATCTTCCTTGCCTAGTTGAACTAGGTTTCAAGAGTCACACAATCATCGACACAGAGTTGGCATCACGCCTTGCAGGCTTCGAGAGAGTTGGCTTGGGGTCGATGGTTGAGCATCTACTGGGCCTTGAACTTGCCAAGGAACACTCGGCATCTGATTGGTCACTTAGGCCTATTCCCCGGGAGCTCATTGACTACGCTGCCCTCGACGTTGATGTATTGCATGAACTCTGGACCGAAATCGAAAAAAGCCTGATCGAGCAGAACAAGATCGAGTGGGCAAACCAGGAGTTTGCAGCACTTCAACACTTTGAACCCAAGAAGCCTGCGGCAGAGCCATGGCGCAACCTTCCAGGCCTATCTCGAGTAAAGGACATAACCAAGCTTAAAGCGGCCGCTGCGCTCTGGCTTGCCCGTGACCAAATAGCCAGTGAGACCGACATCGCGCCCGGTCGTCTAATACCTGACCGAGCCATAATGGCGGCTGTTGAAAAACTTCCAAGATCCAAACAGGAGCTGGCTCAAAATAAGCTCTTTCAAGGAAGAGCCTCAAGAACAATGTTGGACACCTGGTGGACGGCAGTAGCGGAATCACCCAAACTGGAAATTGCTGAAAGCATCGCAAACCAAGACGCTATTCCTCATCACAAGAACTGGGAGAGACGATATCCTGAGGCCCATATCCGCCTGAAGCACACACGCGAACCGCTTGTAGAGAAGGCCCAAGAATTATCTCTACCGGTTGAGAACCTGCTCACTCCAGATTACCTCCGCAGAGTCTGCTTCTTTCCTGAACCTAATGTTGGCGCTCAGCTGCAAAACTTGGGCGCTAGAGCCTGGCAGGTCGAGCAATCACTGCCAGTTATTGAATCGGGTCTTCAAGAAGCCCAGGCTGCAATTGCCCAGCTTCCGAATCCCTAGCATGAGGGACTTTGGATCCTAGGACCTGAGCAACGATGTCTCTTGAAATTGATTTGGCTGTCAAACCAAGTCGTTCGAGAATCTCACCGCGTTCGGCGTGCTCTAGAAACTCTGCAGGGACTCCCACCTCACTGACTGCGGTGTCTACCTCCTGAGCCCGAAGTTCCTGTCTAACACGAGAACCAAAACCACCGGTTTTTAGCCCATCCTCAATAGTGACAACCAAGCGATGGTCCCTTGCCAAAGACACCAGGTCGGCGTTCATCGGAAGTATCCAACGGGGGTCGGCCACTGTGGCACCAATCCCTTGGCTAGCCAACAGGTTAGAAACCTCGATGGCAATTGCAGCAAACGAGCCAACTCCGACGATCAGAACGTCTTTACTTGCTGCTCTAGCCAAGATCTCGACGCCATTTGGAGTCGTTGCAATAGCAGGTATCTCCTTGGTCACTGAACCTTTAGGAAATCGTATGACGCTTGGCGCATCTGTGATTAGTACTGACTCTTGCAGCAACTGCTCCAAAGTCTGTTGATCGCGAGGTGCCGAGATGTGAACGCCGGGCACCATTTGAAGTAGTGGAATGTCCCACACGCCATGGTGTGAAGCCCCATCTGGTCCGGTTATACCTGAACGATCCAAAACAAATGTCACCCCAGCCTTGTGAAGCGCGACGTCCATCAGCACCTGGTCAAATGCACGGGACATGAAAGTTGAATAAATTGCAACAACCGGATGCAGTCCCCCGTAGGCCATGCCGGCTGCTGCGGCAACCGCATGCTGTTCAGCTATACCAACATCGAAAACGCGATCCGGGAACTCGGCAGCCAGCTTGTCAAGCCCAACCGGAATCTTCATGGCACCAGTAATTCCCACGACCTTTTGATTGGTTCGCGCAATCCTGAGGATTTCATCAGAAAATACGTCAGTCCAGGTAGTCCCAACGGATCCAGGAACCGGTAGTCCAGACTCTGGGTCAATCTTGCCGACAGCATGAAATTGATCAGCCTGGTCCCTAATAGCGGGAGTGTAACCTTTGCCCTTTTGGGTGATGGCGTGCACCACAGCTGGTCCATCGTGAGACTTTGCTCGCTCTAACGCTTGCTCGAGTGCCGCCAGGTCGTGTCCATCGACCGGACCGAAGTATTTGATGTCTAGATTTGGAAAAATTCCACCGAAATCATATTGTCCGCCAAGGGCCCGGAAACCAGCATGAGTGGCTCTAAACACAGCACGGCCAATGGGGCCAAGCTTGTAGAGGACTTTCTTGGCAGTTCTAAACCCAAGGCGATAAGCGGAGTTCGCCCGAATGGCCTCGAATCTCCTTGCCATGCCTCCCATGGTCGGAGCATAGGAGCGACCATTGTCATTGACAACGATTACGAGATTCCGGTCATTATCGTCAGTGATATTGTTCAGGGCTTCCCAAGACATGCCACCGGTTAGCGCTCCATCACCAATCACCGCAATCACGTGTCGATCGGACTGACCAGTTGCCTTATAGGCCCTTGAAATTCCGTCAGCCCAACTAAGCGAAGATGATGCATGGGAAGACTCGACAATGTCATGCACCGACTCGGAACGCTGCGGATACCCAGCAGTTCCGTCTTTTCGCCGAAGGGTAGTTAAATCTGTGCGGCCAGTAAGAATCTTGTGAACATAACTCTGGTGACCGGTGTCAAAAACTATTGAGTCCTTCGGTGAATCAAAGACTCTGTGCAGCGCAACTGTAATCTCAACAACCCCTAGGTTTGGGCCAAGATGTCCCCCGGTTTTAGAGACCGAGGAGACTAGGTGATCTCGAATTTCCTGACAGAGCGACTCAAGTTGCGATTGAGATAGTTTCGCCAAGTCGGCAGGTGACTCAATTTTCGATAGTTCAGTCATGAGATAACCAAGTCACCTTGCGGATGCATTATTCCTAGGCGACTAGTGAACGGAGCACGTATTGCAAGATGCCTCCGTTGCGATAGTAGTCAGCCTCACCTGGGGTGTCGATTCTTACTACAGCGTCAAACTCAACCACTTGCTTGCCGGCTGCACTGTGCTCAGAAGGGCTTGCCTTCACACGCACAGTTTTAGGGATCGACCCATCGTTCAGCAGCTCGATGCCGGTAACATCAAACACTTCGGTGCCATCCAAGCCAAGAGTTTCGGCTGATTGCCCAGCAGGATACTGAAGTGGCAAGACTCCCATGCCAATCAGGTTACTTCTGTGAATCCGCTCAAAACTCTCAGCAATAACAACCTTGATTCCAAGAAGGCTGGTTCCCTTTGCGGCCCAGTCTCTAGATGAACCCGAACCATACTCCTTGCCCGCCAAAGCCACCAGTGGAATACCGGCACTCTGATAGTCCTGGGAAGCATCAAAAATGAAACTCTGATCGCCGTTCTCAGTGGTGAAGTTCCTGGTGTAGCTGCCCTCTACGTCGTCAAGGAGCTGATTGCGTAGACGAATGTTGGCGAACGTTCCACGGATCATCACCTCGTGGTTACCGCGCCTAGAGCCATAAGAGTTGAAATCAACTCTGCTGACACCCTTTTCCGCCAAGTATGCACCGGCCGGAGAGTCGACCTTGATAGCGCCAGCTGGAGAAATGTGGTCGGTAGTCACCGAATCCCCAAGTTTGACTAACACCCTCGCTCCAGCAACTTCTGAAACAGGATCAGGTGTCATCGTCATACCCTCGAAATACGGCGGCTTCTTGACATAGGTCGAAGCATCGTCCCATTCAAAGACAGCACCTTCTGGGGTCGGTAGTGACTTCCATCTGTGGTCTCCTTCGAACACCGAGGCGTACTGGGAGGTGAACATTTCCGAGTTAATCGATGAGTCAATCGTTTCCTGCACTTCTGCGGGAGTGGGCCAAATGTCCTTCAGGAAGACGTCGTTTCCCTCTTTGTCCTGCCCGAGTGGCTCTTTTTCAAAGTCAAAGTCCATGGTTCCAGCCAGTGCATAGGCGATCACCAATGGAGGTGAGGCTAGGTAATTCATTTTCACATCGGGATTAATGCGTCCCTCAAAGTTTCGGTTACCACTCAACACAGCAGTTACTGCCAAGTCTCCCTCGTTTACCGCGGCAGAGATTTCCTCGTCCAAAGGTCCAGAGTTTCCAATACAGGTCGCGCAACCATATCCAACAAGGTCGAATCCAAGGTCATTTAGCGACTCTGTGAGGCCAGCTTTCTTGTAGTACTCGGTCACTACCTTGGAACCTGGTGCTAGGGATGTCTTCACCCAGGGCTTTGATTCCAGGCCGGCATTGACAGCGTTTCTAGCCAACAGACCAGCAGCGAGCATCACCGAAGGGTTTGAGGTGTTGGTGCAAGAAGTGATAGAAGCGATAGTCACCGCTCCGTGATCCAGCTGGTAGTCCTTGTCCTTCACAGGAACTGGTGCGTGAAGAGAATTTGCGTAGTTCTTCAGATCGCGCTCGAATGCCTGCTTAGACTCAGATAGAACAACACGGTCCTGTGGGCGCTTAGGGCCGGCGATAGACGGAACCACAGTGGACAGATCCAGCTCTAGATACTCGCTGTAACTTGGCTCAACACTTGGATCATGCCATAGCCCCTGGGCCTTGCAGTAAGCCTCAACCAACTCGAGTTGCTCTTCGGAGCGACCAGTGACTCTAAGGTAATCCAAAGTAACTTCGTCAATTGGGAAAATTGCAACCGTCGATCCAAATTCAGGTGACATGTTTCCAATGGTTGCGCGGTTAGCAAGTGGCACGCGCGCAACACCATCGCCATAGAACTCAACGAACTTTCCAACCACGCCGTGCTTTCTAAGAAGCTCAGTGATTGTTAGAACTACGTCAGTCGCTGTCGCTCCGGTTGGGATGTCTCCGGTCAGCTTGAAGCCGACAACCTTCGGAATCAGCATCGATACTGGCTGCCCCAGCATTGCAGCCTCGGCTTCAATACCGCCAACGCCCCAGCCGAGAACTCCGAGGCCATTCACCATTGTGGTGTGTGAATCCGTACCAACACAGCTATCTGGATAAGCAACAAGCTCTCCATCAACTTCTTTGGTCATGATCGTTCGTGCAAGATATTCAATGTTGACCTGGTGAACAATTCCTGTTCCTGGAGGAACTACTCGGAAGTTGTCGAATGCGGTCTGACCCCAC
>CAZBTW010000027.1:0-8990 GCA_964494925.1 uncultured Aquiluna sp. | reverse complement strand
TCAAGGGCGTCAAAGAGCGGAATGAACCGATCAATCTCATAGCCCGCCTTGCGCAGATCCAGAATGTCGGGATAGGCAACGAAACGGTAGAAAGGAACATGGGGACGAACCGGCTGATATGGCAGTGAGGTGAAGCTCGCCTCTAGAGGATCAACCCCGAGGGTTGACGCACCCCAGGTATTAAATGCTTCGTCTGGATAGGGGATCTGATCCAGTTCTTGCGGTTCGCTCACCCCCTTATCTTCGCATCTAGGGGATTGGTCACCGCAGAGTTGCCTCTAGTCGCGAACTAACCTCTTGGACAATTTCTGCTTCGGATCGATTTATATCAACGCTGAAGCCAGCCTCGTCTTCTTGAAGCGGCTCCAGCGTTTGAAGCTGGCTAATAAGCATTTTTGGCTTCATGAAGTGATTCTTTCTGTTGTTCAAACGCTCAAATAGCAGCTCGTCAGAGCCATCCAGGTGAACAAAGATCGCTCCAGGTGCGAGATTTCGAATGCGATCTCTGTAGCTTCGCCTTAGGGCTGAGCAGGCCAGAATTGCACCACCCTGAATGTTCAGAGATAGGGCACAAAGATCAAGCCAAGGCCAGCGATCTTCGTCTGTCAACGGAGTTCCGGAGGCCATTTTCTCCACATTTGACTGGGGATGCAGATCGTCACCATCCTGAAACGGGATGCCGAATGCCCTGGACAGTAGAGTTCCTATGGAGGACTTTCCGCTGCCTGCGACACCCATAACGACAATCTGCATTTGACCCATGGTCTTTACCAGTCGTGCATGGTGCCATCTAGCTTCAGTCGATTGACCGGCAGGTAGGCAGGCTCGTAGTCAAACTGGCTAGCCAGCTTCTCGTCATAGCTAATTCCAAGACCTGGTGAGTCACCAGGAACGATAAGGCCGTCAATCAGCTTGTATTCGGGTTGGAAAACGTCGTTGGTGTCCGAAGAATGCTGCATGTATTCGCTGATTCCGTAGTTGTGAATCGCCATCCCAAGCTGAAGTGAAGCAGCGTGACCAACAGGTGAAACGTCAGTTGGTCCGTGCACACCGGACTTGATTTGATACACAGCGGCGTAGTCGAAGATCTTCTTGAGCGGGGTGATGCCTCCACCGTGGCTGACAGGCGATCTAACATAATCAATCAGCTGCTCTTCGAAAAGGTCCTTGTAGTCCCAAATGGTGTTAAAGATTTCCCCAACCGCAAGCGGTGTAGTGGTGTGCTGTCGGATCAACCGGAATGCATCCGTATTCTCGGCTGGTGTGACATCTTCAATCCAGAAGAGGTCGTAGGGCTCCAGTGACTTTCCAAGGCGGGCAGCCTGGATAGGCGTCAAGCGGTGATGGGCATCATGCAGAAGCGGCAGGTCTGGGCCAAATTCGTTCCGGACGGCTTCAAAAACACTCGGTATGTAGTTGAGGTAGGCACGGGTATCCCACTCTTCCTCGACCGGTACATTGGAGCGCCTTGCCGGCTCGTAATCGTAGCGCTCGGAGGAAGCGCCTTTGCCCTTGCCCGCTCCGGCGGATGCGTTTGCCGAAGCCGCGACCCCATAGACCGAATTCAGTCCAGGAATTGCACTCTGAACGCGAATAGCGCGGTAACCCTTTTCCAAATGCTCGTGCACGGAGTCGATGATTTCTTTGGCATCGCGTCCGGATGCGTGGCCGTAAGCCAAGCAACCCTCTCGGCTCTTGCCACCAAGAAGCTGATAGAGCGGCATATTTGCTGCCTTGGCCTTGATATCCCAAAGCGCCATGTCAATCGCTGCAATAGCAGTCATCGTGATTGGACCTCTGCGCCAGTACGAACCGCGGTAGAAGTATTGCCAAGTGTCCTCGATGTTGTTTGCATCACGCCCAATGAGCATGGGGGCGAGGTGATCTTTCAGGTAGCTGGCAACAGACAGCTCGCGCCCATTGACAGTGGCGTCGCCAAGTCCAGTTAGACCACCTTCGGTGGTTATTCGCAAGGTGACGAAGTTGCGTCCAGGGGAGTGAACGAAGACCTCTGCCTTCGCGATTCTCATGTCCTTACTCATTTTTTTCTTCCTTCTATTTGGCTTCTGTTAGTTGTCTCTAAGTGATGTCCAGCGGGCTCTTAGTTCGTGAGCTGCTGCCTTCGGCTGACGATCTCTAGTGAAGGCACCCTTCTTGTTGCCAAGAACTCTGAAAATGCCGGGTTTCGTTTGGAAGTCAGCAAAGTTCCAAACATGCTCTCCAACAACCTGTGGGATCGAGTCGTGAACCTGGTGGCTCGCTCTTAGGAACTCGACCTGATATTCCTCGCTCCAAGGAAGGTTATGGATTGAGTGCGCGCCTGAAAGAGTGTCGGCACCATATTCGGTGATCACGATTGGCACCGAATACTTTTCTACCCAGCCCCGAAGCTCACGCTCATAGTCCTGAATAGCGCTCTCAAGGTCGTTGTGGTTGACGTACCAACCGTAATAGCGATTCAGGCAAATAAAGTCAGCAAATTTCGCGATCTTGCACTGGTCAAAAGGGGCCAGCATCACGTTCACATAAGTCACTGGTCGTGTAGGGTCCAACTTCTTAGCAAGCGCAAATAGCGGCTCAAAGTAATCATCGGCCCCATCTTCCTGACTTGCGGGTTCGTTGGTAATGGACCATGCGATGACGCTCGGGTGATTCTTGTCCCTTGCGATGAGCTCCTCAATTTGAGAGGCCAGCGCAGACTGCGATGCTGAGTTGATGTTGTCTTCGGCAAAGGTCTTCTTTGGCTTGTTGCCGAAAATTCCAGAGCTAAGACCCATGTTCATTCCAACCGCTGCGGTCTCATCAATCACCAGGATTCCGTGCTTGTCCGCGTAGTCCATGACCTCTTCCGCGTATGGGTAATGCGATGTCCGGAAGGAGTTGGCACCAATCCACTTCAGAAGCTCAAAATCATTGACCATAAAGGCGTTGTCATGACCCTTGCCTTTGACAATGTGGTCTTCATGCATTCCAAAACCGGTCAGGTAAACAGGCTTGCCGTTTATCAAGATTTCGGCTCCTGAAATTTCCACAGTTCTGATGCCAACCTGGAGATCATAATGATCAGACTCGTTGCCTACCCTTAGGACGTAAAGGTTTGGTTCCCCAGGTCCCCAGAGCTTGGCCTTCGGGACTCGTAGCTCACCGCTGGCACCAGCACTTTGAGCAACTGCCTTACCGCTGCCATCGAAAAGCTCAACTTTGACTTCTCCGGCCGCCTCGACTTGGTATTTGACCAGACCGTCAGTGCCTTCGATCTCAGTCACGACCGTGATGTCTTCAATTCGATTTCTTGGGGTGCTGTAGAGCTCAACTGATCTGGCGAGTCCCGCGTAATTGAAAAAGTCGTGGAAGTAGGCCTGCTCCTTGCGACCGGAACGCAAAGTCTCAACTTGACCAGGTGGGATGGTCTCATTGGTGAGAATGTTTGAGACTGCAATCGTCAACAAGACCTCAGTACCCGTGGCTACCAGATCAGTCAGTTCTGCCTCGAAAGGCATGTAGCCGCCGATATGCCTTGCAACCTCAGTGCCGTTGACAAAGATGACTCCTTCGTGGGTCGCAGATCCACAACGAACAAAGAATCTCTCGGAATCAAAGCCTTTTGGAATCCAAATCGACCGCTGATACCAAACCCAGCCAACATGCTCGCGAATCTTTGTATCGGTGAACAGCTCGTTATAGCTCGCAGGGACAGCGCAGTCGAGAGTGGTGTCCAACCTCTGGGATGCCCACTGATCCTGGAAGCCTTTGTCATCGAAGTCGACCTTGAAGTCCCATATTCCATCAAGACTGATGACCTGTCTCGATGAGTTCTGCTGTGGTCTAAGCACTTTGTTTCCTTTTCTACTTATTAGTCACTAATGAATTTTGTTTCTCGATGCTCCTGCCAAGTTCACTCAAAAAGGTGTGGCTTGCGGCGAGCTCAGGGCTGAGGAGTTTAACGAAAGTTTCTTGGTCGGACGAGGTCGCTAGGGCCTTGGATATCTCTTGGGCCCTGGCGTCGGAGAGCAATGAATGCCTCGCCAAATTGAACAGGCCTGCTACTGCAGCAGTCGCCCCAGAGGAGGTCCTGCCAATCCTCGAAAGTTCGATGGCTACTGGAATGAAACGCACCTGAATTTTCGTGAATGTCTCTTGCAAAATTCGCGACAGCTCGTCAGACATGCGGGGATTTGAGAACCTTGACTTTAGGCTCTCGCGGTAATCATTCAAATCGAGTGCTTCAGGCAGGAATTCACAAGCCTCATCCCACCAAGCTTCCACCACGGTCGCGACCGCTGGGTCGGCAAAAGCCTCGCTCACGGTCCGATATCCAAGGCTCGTACCAATCAGGGCGATTAGCGTGTGGGCGCCATTCAGCAGCCAAAGTTTTCGATTCTCAAAAGGCCTGATGTCCTCGACGAATTTTGCCCCTGCAGACTCCCATTTTGGTCTGCCCAGAGGGAAGTCTCCCTGCAATATCCAGTCTTTGAATGGCTCCGTCACAACAGCGGCCGGTTCCAGCTTTCCAGTTTGCTGCATGATCCATGTGGAATCGGCCTGTGACACCGCTGGGGTAATTCGATCAACCGAAGTCGAGACAAAACTTAGAGTATCGAGGTAGTCGACAAAGTCTTGCCCGAGTAAAGAGCCGAGCTGTGCTAGACCATTCTTGAGGACACTTGCGTTGTCTGGGAGGTTGTCGCAGGAAACCAAAGCGACAGGCTCTCCATTGGCCTTCATCCTGGCATTCAGTGCCAACGCCAAACGACCGAGTGCGGTTTCAGTCAGATCGGTCGAGGCAGATTTCAAGTAACCGGCCTCGGTTATGGTGAGGGTGACTAAAGCAATTTGCGGGCTGGCAAGAGTAGTTGCGAGATTTTCCCAGTTCGAACCCGCTTCCGCTCTGACAACAGATGAAATCGTCTCGATTTCATCATGATCCGGATACCGAGTCACGACTGGGAAGGTGCAATTCGTGGCTCTCAGATCCTCTGTCGCCTTGGCGGTTCGACCAGTGAAAGCAACGATGCCCCAGTCTTCTGAGTCGCGGGCTTTTTCGGTGAACCATGCCTGATGGGCTTTGAAGAAGTTTCCAAGACCAATGTGGACTATTCGCTCTGGTCTCATAGTTTGAATGCCCGTCTCGGAATATCGGTAACCAGGTCCACCGCGATTTTTTCGGCCTGGGCCAAAGTTAGCCGCTTCTGCACAACCATTTCCGCCAAAAATGCGCTGTCCACTCTTCGAGCCATATCGTGTCTCGTTGGTATGGACAGAAACGCTCTGGTGTCGTCAATAAACCCGCTGCCACGATAGAAACCCGCTGTCTCAACGGTGGCTTCTCTAAACCTTCGGGCTGCAAAAGGTGCATCCAGGAACCACCAGGGGGCACCGACAAAGACGCTCGGGTAGAAGCCAGCCAGTGGGGCTATTTCGCGAGACCAGGTTGTGTCATCTAGCGAGAAGAGAATCAAGTGAAGGTTTGGGTTAAGCCCATAACGATTAAGCACTGGCTCTAAGTTCTTTGTGAATTCAGCCCGAACAGGAATGTCGTGACCAGTGTCTGGGCCCAATGTCCGGTGTGTAAATCGGTTGTGGTTTCGATGCACTCCCACGTGAAGGGTCACAACCAGTCCGTCGTCGCAAGACATGGCAATCATCTCCGAAATCATGTGGCCGAGATAATCACGAGCCTCTGACTGGGAGATATCACCTGCAATGGCTTTTGCGAAAAGTTCATCTGCCCGAGAGTCATCCAAGATTGTGGTGAACGCGGATTCGCTGCCGATGTCGACGCTGAATGCGCCATGGGCAATGAAATATTCTCTTCTTTGAGCCAATGCTTCGATAAACCCGCGCTGCGAAATAGGCAGCTTCGCTTGATCAAGGAATCTGGTTACCCGTTCAAACCAGCCGGCCGCTAGGGGATTAATGAAGGCGTCAGGTCGGAATGTGGGGACCACCTTTCCGCCAATCTCCAAATTAGCTAACTGGGCGTGCGCGGCTAAGTCATCGTCGGGAGAGTCTGTCGTGGCTAAGAGACTTATCTGAAATCGCTTGAACAGTTCTTGGGGCAAGAAATCTTCGGTTTGTAGCTTCGCTTCGATTTCCTGTCGAATCTGCTCCGCAGTATCTGCTCCGAATTCCGCCTCTATGCCGAATACGTTCCTAAGTTCTCTTGCGAACCAGTATGCAGATGCGGTTCCCGCAAACAGGTGCCACCTCGATGCGAAAATCTCCCAGGCACTCTGCGCATGAGCATCAGCGTCGGCGGCCTCTGATGCATCAGGTCTTAGCACTTTGGCTAGATCAACACCGTCTGCATGGAGGAGTCTCGTCACGTAGTGGTTGTGGTAGATAAAGAGGTCTGCAGCCGACTGAAAAGGTTTATTTTCAAGCAACATCTCGGGGTCCACGTGACCGTGCGGAGAGATGATAGGTAGCAAAGAAACTAGGTCATAAAGTCCCTGGGCTATTGAGCGCGCAACTGAATCAAGCGGCATGAGGCTCTGCTTGTCAATCGTTTGCCATGAGTCAAGACCTCTTCGAGAAATATTGGCTCCCATGTTTAGTTGCTCTTTTCGACTTGGGTTGTTGACTCGCGAATAACGAGATGTGTTGAAAGGTTGCTGATCGAATCAATCTGCCGACTCTCGAGCAGAGCCAAAAGTCGCTCCACCGCATGCTGTCCTGACGCCTCAAGCGGGCTCTTCACAGTGGTTAGAGAGGGGGTAGTCAGCTCGGCACCAAAAATGTCGTCAAACCCGATGACACTTAAGTCCCTTGGGATGTCTATTCCGGCCTCTTGGGCAGCCTTCATTAGGCCAATGGCAATCAGGTCGTTGTAGGCGATGACCGCGCTTACACCTGAGGCGCGAACTAATTTGAGTGCTTGCTTGCCGCCTTCGAAAGTGGGTTCATTCGGTCCAATCTCGATCACCTTGAGACCTTCGTCGAGCGCGGCGTCCAAGATTAGCCCCCAGCGGTGCGAGCTCATCCATGCTGCTTGGGGGCCAGAAACGAAAGCGACCTGTTTGTGGCCCAAGGCCTTTAAGTGCCGGATGGCGTCTTGAATTCCTGGTAGGACGTCAGGCACAACATCAATCAAACCGCTGACTCGTCGATTCATAAGGACGACCGGTTTTGTGCTTGCGATTGACTCAATTTCCTGGTCGCTGAGTCTAGTTGTTGCCAAAACAACACCATCAACCGTAGGGATAATGCGCTCTAGAGCTGCCGCTTCGTTTCTGCTGGACTCTTGAGACTCTGCAATCACGGTCGTGTAGCCCGAAGCAGAGGCCTTTAACTCGGCGCCTCGAACAGCGTCGAAAAACATTGGGTTTGTAATGTCCGCAACAATCACGGCCAGCATTTTGGTTCGCCCAGTTGGTAGCGAGCGTGCCATCGGATTTACTCGATAGTTGAGCTCCTTGGCCGCCTGCCTGACCTTGGCCTCGGTTGCTGAATTAATCCGGCCTGGCTGATTCAGCGCCCTTGACACCGTTGACGGGTTTACGCCCGCTAGTTCTGCAATGTCGTAGATAGTAGGAGAGTTAAAAGCTCTTGCTCGCTTTGGTTTACTGTTTTCGACTTCACTCATTACTCTCCTCCTTTCTTCAGGCTTGGCAACTTGTTGCCAAATTCTAGCTAACCTCAAAACTAGGTGCGGTCTTGGCGAACTCTCTTCGCTGTTCCCGTCGCTTGGCCTGCCGATCGGGGTCTGGAACAGGTGATGCCATCAGTAGGCGCTGGGTGTAAAGGTGCGCAGGGTGTCTTGAAACCTGCTCCGCCGGCCCGGTCTCGACAATCTCGCCTTTGTACATCACTGAGATGTCGTGACTAATGTGTCGCACGACATCAAGATCGTGAGAAACAAAGAGATACCCGACTCCTGTGTCCTTTTGAATCTGCAAAAACAGGTCAAGGATTCTCGCCTGTGTGGTCAAATCCAGAGCCGAGACAGGCTCGTCGCAGACAATCAGTTTTGGCTGCAAGGCAAGAGCCCTGGCAATTGCTACGCGCTGTCGCTGACCACCCGAAAACTCTCTTGGCAGCCTTCGAATTGCATCAGAGGGGAGGCCAACCTGATCCAATAGTTCCCTAATTCTGCTCTGAGCATCCTGACCCTTCATTCCCTGAACCTGCAGGGGTTCAGACAGAATGTCTCCAATCTCCATCGAGGGGTTGAGGGAGGTGTAAGGGTCTTGGAAAACAACCTGAATATCTTTACTCAGCTCACGCCTCTCGGAACGAGAAGCGTGAGAGATGTCCCGACCTTCGAGGTGAATCGTTCCTTCAGTTACTGGCGCTAAACCGAGAATTGCCCTACCTAGCGTGGTCTTTCCTGAACCAGATTCTCCAACTAGGCCAAGGGTCTTGCCGCGGTCTAGCTCGGCTGAGACTCCAAAGAGGACTCTGGCTGGTTTGCCAAACAGGCCTTTCTTCGGATACTCGACAACGAGATCTTTGACTTCAAGCAGTTTTGTCATTTAGCGGCCCTCCTTTCGCCTGAGGTAAGCATGGTCATCGGCTCTTTGTCTTCGAGCATCGAAGACAGCAAGGTTTGGGTGTAGGGGTGCTTTGGTTTTCCAAGGATTTCCCTTACTGGGCCAGACTCAACGACCTTGCCTAGTTGCATGACCATTACACGGTCAGCAAGGTCAGCAACTACTCCAAAGTTGTGTGTGACGAGCATCAAACCGGTGCCGAGTCGCTGCTGCAGATCGCGCAGCAGGTCCAGCACTTCGGCCTGGACGGTAACGTCAAGAGCGGTTGTCGGTTCGTCGGCAATCAGCAGATCAGGCTCACAGCTAATTGCACCGGCAATGAGTACGCGCTGTGCCATACCTCCCGAAACCTCGTGAGGGTATAGCTTCATGACCCTTTCAGGGTTATTGATGCCGACCATTTTCAGGAGCTCGAGAGCCCTGGCAAAAGCATCCTTGCGCTTCATACCCATGATCTTGATCAGTGGACGAGCAAGCTGATAGCCAATCTTGAAAGAT
>CAZBTW010000026.1:0-9012 GCA_964494925.1 uncultured Aquiluna sp. | reverse complement strand
ATGAAGCGCTGGCAACCATTGCGAGCCCGATTATGACCGTGAATGTGGTCAGCGCCAGCAGCAAATAAAACTGTTTTGACTGAGCTCTAAATGTAGGCCTAAGGACCTGCTTCACATCACTCACTTGACCCCCAAATCTTTGACCGCGGCAATAAATTTATTTCCTCGATCGGCATAATCCTGGAATTGATCCATTGAAGCGGCAAGTGGTGCCAGCAGAACAGTGTCACCAGGGTTAGCAAGTTCGCTGGCCAGAGACACAGCTGAGGCCATGGGGTCCTTTTTGCCGGCTTCTGTCACTTCAATGTTCGGGAGGTGTTTAGCCAGCAATTCCTTCAGCAATTCGGTTTCTGTTCCCAGCAGCACCGCCGCCCTAATTCTTGATGCGTGCTTGATGATGACAGGCTCGGGGTCGATTCCCTTTAGTAGCCCCCCAAGAATCCAGACGATCGACTCAAAGCTTGCTAGCGAGCTGTCGGCCGCATGGGCATTGGTTGCCTTCGAGTCATTCACGTAGTCCACACCATCGACCTGAGAGCAAAATTGGATTCGGTGTGGAGAAAGCTCGAAGACTCTTATTGCCTCGCGTATCTGAACCGGTTGGACACCGACAGCCCTAGCCACCGCAGCTGCGGCTGCGGTGTTGGCAAGCAGTTGCATTGAGAGCTTTGAGATCCGACCGATGTCCTCTGAACTTGCAATTTCAAGGGCGGAATTCTTGCGGTCATCCAGGAACGCACGATCCACCAGGTAATCATCTACATAGCCAACCATGGAAATTGCAGGTGAGCCCAAGCTGAAACTGACTGCCCTGCAGCCATCCTGAACATTTGCCTGCTGGGCAGCCAAGAGAGTCTTTGGATCCTGTTCATTAAAAATAATTGCCTGGGAGGCATTGCTGTAGACCTTGCACTTCGCTGCAAAGTAGCTTTCAAAATCACCATGCCAGTCGAGGTGATCATCAGCAATGTTCAAAAACAGACTTACCGCCGGCGAGATCTCACCGAGGTAGTGAAGCTGAAAACTCGACAGCTCCACAACAAGGTAATCAAACCCAATCGGATCTCGAACAGCATCCAGAATTGGCGTTCCGATATTGCCGCAGGCAATTGCCCGCTTCCCGCCCTGGTTCAGCATTGCCTGCACCATTTCACAGGTCGTCGTTTTTCCATTGGTTCCAGTAACCAATATCCACTCAGAAACCGTTTCGGTCTTGTCGCGCAAACGCCAGGCAAGGTCAACATCGGTTAGGAGCGGCCACTGTCGGGCCTGGACCGCCTGAATCAGGCTGTTTGTTGGACTAAATCCAGGAGAAACAATCACAAAATCAGGCTCAAAGCCAATCTGGTCTAGAACTGATGGCTTTTCGGATATCACAAACCGAGCCCCAATTACCTCCAGCAGGTCCTCGAGGGCTGGATCAGCCTTGTCGGCCACAACTGTTACGTCAACACCAAGCTCGATCAAGGTGTCGGCGGCCGAGAAGCCGGATTTTCCTAGCCCGAGAACGAGCGCCTTCATACCAGACCAGGAACCTGACCAACTGACTGGAATGTTCATATGCCATAAATCCATTCGACATAGAACAAGCCGACTCCGGCAACGGCACAAAGAGCCGCAATAATCCAAAAGCGAACCACCACCGTGATTTCTGCCCAGCCCTTTAGTTCGAAGTGATGGTGGAGCGGGGACATCAAAAACACCCGCTTCCCAACACCAGTTCGGCGCTTGGTAATTTTGAAAAACACTCGCTGAATAACCACTGAGCCAGTGACAATCACGAAGATTCCACCGATCAAGACCAACAAAAGCTCAGTTCTGGAAACAATTGCCAGTGCTGCCAGTGCCCCGCCTAGCCCAAGTGAACCGGTGTCACCCATAAAAATCTGAGCCGGAGACGTATTCCACCAGAGGAATCCCAGACAGGCACCGACAATGGCAGTCGCGATAACTGCAAGATCAAGAGGGTCCCGAACCTGGTAGCAAGAGGCTAAGTTTTCAGTGACATTTGCACAGCTCTGATTGAACTGCCAAAACCCAATCACCACGTAGGCACCGATGGCAATCACCAGCGAACCCGATGCCAATCCATCAAGCCCATCAGCGATATTCACACCATTCGATGCAGAAGCGACCAGCAGGTAAACCCAGGCGACAAATAAGGCCATTCCGATGAAGGACCCCCAGAAGAAAAGATCAATTGGGGTGTCCCTAAAAAGTGAAATTGCGGTCGATGCCGGGCTCAAGCCCTGCTCGTCCGGAAACTGCAGTGCCAGAACGGCAAAAATAACCGCAACCACACCTTGCCCGGCGATTTTTGCCCAGCCACCAAGACCAAGACTTCGTTGATTGCGAACCTTTAAAAAATCATCGATGAAGCCAATTAGCCCCAGTCCCAACATCATGAAAATGACCAGCAGCGCCGATGCCGAGGGGCTTTCGCCGTTTATTAGCTTGGCCCCGAAATACCCAATTACCGCGGCAGCCAAAATGACAATGCCACCCATGGTCGGCGTGCCGCGCTTGGTGTGATGCGCCTCTGGACCATCGTCCCGAATGAACTGACCCCAGTTCAGCGATTTAAAAAGTGCGATGAACGCGGGTGTTGCAAAAAGTGAGATGAATAGCGATATGCCGCCGGCTGCTAGAAGCGCTCTCATTTAACACCTGCCAACTTGTCTCCTAGGAATCTCAATCCGGTCGCATTGCTGGATTTCACCAAGACCACGTCGTTTGGCATAAGACTGGCATGAATTGGCTCAAAAGCCTCTGTGACAGACCCAAAGAATTCAGATTCGCCATCCCAGCTTCCCTCTGCCGTGGCAGCCAAATGAAGTACTTTGGCATCCTGCCCCACCACAAAAAGCTTGTCGATGTTGTATCGAACGACCAAGAGCCCAAGGCTGTGGTGTTCTTGATCGGAAATTTCTCCCAGCTCAGCCATCGCACCCAGCACAGCAACGGTTCGATGACCGGCTTTGCCTAAAACGGCCAGGCTTTGCAGTGCCGCCTTCATTGAATCTGGAGATGCGTTGTACGCATCGTTGATCACGAAATAGCCCTGAGGGCTGGTGATCAATTGCATTCTCCAGCGCTCTGCCATTTCCATCGAAGCCAATTTGGCTAGAGCAGAATCGATGTCTAGATTCAAAATCCTGGCAACCTGAATTGCGGCTGCGGCATTCATGGCCTGGTGTTCACCAAGAATTCTCAGATGAAGCTCTGCCTTTTTCTCCCCACCTAATTCAAGCGCCACCTGGGTGCCATCGATGGTCAGCGATGTGCTGAGAATCTGCACCCCGGCCTCAGGGTCATAACCAAAACCGCTCACTGCGGCTCCTGGCAAGCACTCGATATCCCTTACAAGTGGGTCATCAAAATTCAAAACCAAATTCTCGGTCACATGACTTGCCAGCTCAGCCTTGATACTTGCGGTTGTGTCCAGACCACCGAATACGCCTGCGTGAGCCAGTCCAACCTTTAGAATCACGCCAATTTCTGGTTTGGTCCAGTTCGCCAGTTTCGAAATTGAGCCTGGCCCTGCAGCCCCATACTCGAGCACCAAGAATCTTGTTAGTAAATTAATTCTTAGGACGGTGGTTGGCAAGCCAACCAAGTTGTTATAGGAACCGACCGGAGCCACCGTTTCTCCGACCGACTCGAGGATCTGTCTGAGCATGTTCTTAGTGGAGGTCTTGCCATTTGAACCGGTGATACCAATGACTGTTATCTCACCTGCCAACCTGACCCGACCCAAGACTTCTGAGGCCAAATCAGAAAGTGCCTGAACGCTGTTGGAAACAACTATTTGGTCCAGCGCCAGCTCTGAATCTGAGATTTGGACGATCGCGAGCGCAGCTCCCGCTGCCTGCGCGGCGCTCAGATAGTCGTGACCGTCCTCATTTTCACCAAGCTTCGCGAAGAATATTCCACCGGGAACTACCTCGCGGGAGTCAGTGGTTCCATTGCCGGAAACAACTGTTGATGGCTCTCCCCGAAAAATCTCTCCGCCAATCGCATCAGCAATTTCTTGAAGGGTCATTTCAATCATTTGTCCTGCACCCCTCTGGCAATTTCGGCGGCATTAAAAGGAACTTTTTCACCGTTTATCTCGCGATAGGTTAGATGCCCCGGCCCACACCACAAAATCGCGCCTGATTCGTTGGTAATTTCAACAGCCTTCGCAATGGCGCTGGCCGGGTCTGATAGCTCAAACAATGCATCCTCGCTCAAAAACTTCGATGCTTCCACAATCAGAGACCTTCGAATTTCAGCTGGGTCTTCACTCCTTGGATGCTGATCCGTGATGATCACCTTTTTGGCGCACTTCACCGCAGCAAGCGCCATTTCAGGTCGCTTTCCGGCATCGCGGTCACCGGAGGCGGCCAGCACCACTGTCAGCTCTGGATATCGGGCTGCAAGCTCCGCACAGGCCGCTTCGACTGCAGCAGGAGTGTGGGCGTAATCCAAGTAAACGTGTGGTTTGGCTTCGCTAACCAACTGAAGCCGTCCGGGAACATCCAAACTAACCTCACCCAGCGCCTCTGATAAATCCTGGGCACTAAAACCAGCCTCGAACAACATAACAACTGCCAGCGCTAAGTTCTTGGCCATTAGCGAACCCAGGGTGATTTCTGCGCTGAGGTATTGCTTTCCCGAAATCTCCAGCTGCCCGGATGCAAAGGATGCTTGATAGTCAAGCCCTACACCTATGCCAACCCCATGACCTTGAGATGCAAGCAGCATTTGATGTCCGTACTCATCTTCAACATTCACCACCGCGCGTTCACAAAACTGGGATGAGACAAGAGGCATCTTTGCCTCCAGATACTTCTCCATGGACCCGTAATCATCCAGGTGATCGCGACTCAAGTTAGTAAATCCTGCAACTTCAAATACGAGACCATCAACCCGGTGCCTGGAAATCGCTTGTGCGGAAACCTCCAGGACCACTGCAGATGCTCCCAGTTCGGCCATCTTCGCCATTAGCCAATGAATCCTGGGGGCCTCAGGTGTTGTGAGGTCAGATTGAAAAACATTGCCCTCAAAAACCGTCTCTGCAGAGCTTGAAAGGCCCACTCTGACCCCCAGAGCGGTCAATAGTTGCTGCAGGTAATAAGCGGTGGAAGTCTTTCCGTTGGTTCCAGTGACTGCAAAAAGCCGAAGCCCATTGGATGCTGTGTCGAACACCGATGCCGAAACGGCTCCGGCAATGCTCCTGGGATCATGATGGATGAGAACTGGCAGGTCGGTGGCTAGCTCACGATCGGTCAGGACCGCTACTGCGCCATTTTCAATCGCCTTATCCAGGTGGTCTGCACCGTGTCCATTGGCCCCAGCCACGGCGATGAACAGTGCTCCCGGCTCGACATGGTTTGAACTAATGGCAGCGGAACTAATTTCAACCGAACCGGACCCAATCAGTTGAATTTCAAATTGCTCCGCAAGTTCGCTAGTCGTTTTCATCGATTTGGCCGAACTTGTCAGAAGGTATGCTCCTGGACTCAGTTGTGGAGGGTGGGACCCGATAGTGCTTGAGAGCCTGCTGCATGATTGCCTTGAATGGAGGAGTTGCCTTCGAAGAGTTTGAGACGCCTTCAGGCCTGTAGATGGTTACTCCAACAACAAATTTGGGGTCCTCGGCTGGTGCGATTCCATAAAACGAGATTGCGTATTCGTCGCCGTAGCCGGATCCATCCTTGATTTCAGCCGTTCCAGTCTTTCCTCCAACGCGATATCCGGGAATTGCTGCGGTTTTACCAACACCACCAAACTCAACAACCTTCTCCATGAGCTCTAGATTTAGATTTGCTGAACTCTCGGAAAGGACTCGAGTTTGGCCCTGGTCTGGCGCATAGGCAATGGAACCATCGGAGGCTAAGCAGCTCTCTACCAGTATTGGATCAAGCCGCACTCCCCCATTGGCAATTGCCTGATAGGCGTAAGCCATCTGAAGGCTTGTGACTGAAATACCCTGACCAAATGTTGTCACCAGATTTGTCATCTCATCCCACTCTGAGGAGGGATGCAAAATTCCAGAACTCTCGCCCTCAAAGCGAAGTGAGCTGGCAGAGCCGAATCCAAATTTCTTTAGGTACTCGTAGCGGGTGTCTCGCGGCACTTCTTTGGCGAAGTTTGTCATTCCGGTATTCGATGAGTACCGAAGTACTCCGGCCAGGCTCAGAGTGAAGTCCTCATGAGAGAAGCTGTCCTTGATGTACTCGTTGTCGAAATCCAGAGTCATCCGGTCTGGCGCTTCCACAGTGTCGTACTCGTTTGCACTCCCAGTGTCTAAAACAATCGAGGAGGTGACAGCTTTCATGATGCTGCCCGGCTCAAATGCTGCCTGAAATATTCGTGACCCGCGGTCTGCCGCCGGCACACCAGCTGGATCATTAGGGTCAACCGAAGGCGCCTCTGCTGCAGCCAAGATCCTGCCAGTTTCGACCTCAATCACAATTGCTGAAGCCCAGGTTGCAGATAGGTCGTTCACCGTATCCGCCAATACCTGTTGAGCAAAGAACTGCAGGTTGGCGTCGATGGTTAGGTTCAGCTGACCCCCGTCCTCGGTTGGCTGACTGGTTTGATTCGAGGTGGGTATTCGAACTCCCTCTGCCGACCGCTCGAAGGTTTCCTGACCATCAACGCCTGCCAGGCAGGTATTGAATTGGCGCTCGAGGCCAGCCAGAGGCGTTCCGTCACTACCGACAAAACCAAGGACATTTCCTGCAACCGCGCCCATCGGGTAGAGCCGGTCCTCGAACTGATCAAAGAAAATCCATGGGATGTCTAAATCCTTGATGGCGTTATAGGTCTCGGCATTGACGGTCTTGGCAAGATTTGAATACTCTGAATCACCGTCGAGCCGGAGCATTAACTCGCCGTAATCCAGCCCGAGCAATTGAGACAGCTCCATCGCAATTTCATCGACCGAACGCTCGGTTCTGACTCCATCAATGGTCTGAAAAACTGGGCCAACGTTTTTCGGGGCAGCATTCACGTCATATCTGAATACAGTCTTGGCAAGCACCTGGCCTGAAGAATCTACGATGTCGCCGCGCAGCGCCTGAATAGTTTGCGTCTTGGTTCTCGATGCAAGAGATTTTTCCTGAATTTCGGAGGCTTTGACCACTTGAAAGTCGAATAGCCGAATGCCAAGTGCGGCAACAATCAGAAACAGCACTACAGCGAAGGCGCCGAGCCGGCGATTCAACTTCGCGTGCGTTCCCATTTCCGGCCTATCTTGTAGGTGATGCGGGGATAAACCCTGACTGCAAAACTAGACCAGCGCTAGCCTTATTTGAGGTTTCAACACTCACTTCAATTTCACCGGATGAAACCGTAGCCATTGAAAATTCAGAGATTGCACCCAGTGAAGAATTGGCAACCAGATTTGCACTGGCAACCTGATCTCCGGAAGCTTTAGCTGGAGCAGGCTTGCCATAGATTTTGTTGGTTTCAATATCCAGCAAGACCGAGGCTGGGTTGGCAACCATTCCGAGTCGGTTTGCTGCATCGGCAAGGTTCTGCGGAGAGGAGAGCGAAGAAACCTCCTCCTGAATGATTTGAACCTCGGTTGCTAGGTCTCGCTTCTCGATCTTTAGCGACCGAAGCTCATATGCATCGTGAGTTAGCACCATGTTTAGGAGGATCTGTCCCACGAAGACTGCAGCCAGACCTAGACCCAAGACGGCAGCAGCCATCAGGGAGGGCTTCAACTTTCTTGCCTCATCGGCTGAAACCATAAAAATGCTCATTAGTAGACCTCTAGTTTTTCTGCTGCTCGGAGCCTCGCGGAGGCCGATCTTGGGTTTTGGGAAAGCTCTAATTCGGTTGCACGCTCAACGCCCTTGGTCAAAACCTTTAGTTCTGGTGATGTGCCTGGAAGCTGGATGGGCATTTCAACCGGCGTTGAAGTGACCGCTGCCTGCTGGAAAGCTCGCTTCACAATGCCGTCTTCCAACGAGTGGTAGGACATTACGACCAACCGGCCGCCAACAGACAGGGCATCGATAGCCTGTGGCATTGCAGCTTCAAGCCCGCCCAGCTCATCGTTTACCGCGATGCGGAGAGCCTGGTAGATCCTCTTGGCTGGGTGACCGGAGGTCTTTCCTGGCGCAACCGGTATTACCGAGGTCACAACTGCATTTAGTTCAGCGCTGGTAGAGATCGGAGCTAGCGCTCGCTTGGCAATGATTTGTTTTGCAACCAGGGGCGCATAGCGCTCCTCGCCATACTCTTTGAAAATCCTGGTCAATTCCTGCTCAGAGCTGGTTGCAAGCAAGTTTGCTGCGCTGACGCCCAAGCTCTGATTCATGCGCATATCAAGTGGGGCGTCCTGAGCGTATGAGAAGCCCCTGGAGGCCTCATCTAGCTGCAGTGAGCTAACTCCTAGGTCCATCAATATTCCCTGAACTTCACTGATGCCTAGCTCATCTAAAATTTCGGCAAGCTGATCATAGGTTCCAGCTACCGGTATGAACCTCTTACCAAATCCGGCCAAACGCTCCGTTGCAAGCTCAAGTGCCTGCGGGTCTCTGTCGATCCCGATAACCGTTAGATTTTCGTTTTCACTCAATAGCGCTTCGGTGTGCCCGCCCATGCCGAGGGTGCAGTCGACGACGATTGCGTTTTCACCTTGGATTGCCGGACGCAACAGCTCTAAACAGCGCTGCAGCATTACTGGGCGGTGGAGGTCAGCGGTTGAATTGGTCATATGTTTTCCAGTTCTGAGGCCTCTGCGTTTTGAACCTTGTCCGTCTATGAGCTTGGTTTTCATAGGTCCGACTTAGGGGAAGAAAGCCGGGACGGCCAAGGATCAAAACGCAGAGAGCTAGAACAATCCTGGGATCACCTCCTGTGCTTGCGAGGCGAATGATTCTTCGTTGCTGTTCAAGTAGGCCTGCCATGAAGCCGCATCCCAGATTTCTGCCCTGGACCCGACTCCGATGATTACTAAGTCTTTTGACACATCTGCGTACTCGCGAAGCAGTGCCGGCACCAAAACCCGAC
>CAZBTW010000025.1:0-9171 GCA_964494925.1 uncultured Aquiluna sp. | reverse complement strand
ACCCAACTGACGGTAACATCCTGATTCAGCAGTTCGATGCAAACAACGTTCCAGCTACCATCCGTGGCTAGTAACTAGTTTCAATCAAGAAATCCCCCTCGGGCTTTATAGCCCCAGGGGGATTTCTCTTTTAATCAAGTGCTCCAGTCCAGGTGAAGTTTCCAGGGGCGCTTTGCTATTTGCTGTTGCGGTCACAACTAGCCAGCCTTGGACAAAAAAGTAATCCTTCGGCGATGCCGAAGGATTACTGCGCTTCCAACTAAACGGGGTTGGTAACTCTTCTATTTAGACCTACGGCCGATTGTTTCGAAGGCTGCTCCCAGAGCTACCCCCACAGCAAGCCACAGCCCCAAGTTATCTGTTGCTACACCTACTGCAGTGCCAATTGCGGCTCCAACACCAATGCCTGAGCCGGTTGAACTGCGTTTCTTAGGTGCCAAGAGTTCCAAGATAGAGGCCAATGACCTGCGGGTCATTCAGAAGCTCTCTACCGGTGCCTGTGACGGCGTCGGTGCCCTGGTCGAGCACGTAACCGCGATCTGCAATCTGAAGGCAGCGACGAGCGTTCTGCTCAACCATGATGCAGGTAACACCGGCCTTGTTGATCTCAGAAACTCGAAGGAAGGCCTCGTCCTGACGGACCGGGCTCAGACCTGCTGATGGCTCATCCAATAGCAATACGGCAGGATCCATCATTAGGGCTCGTCCCATGGCAACCATTTGGCGTTCTCCACCAGAAAGTGAACCGGCACGCTGCTTTAGGCGCTTGCCTAGTTCTTCAAAGATCGAGACTACAAACTCAAGTCGCTCGTCATAGTGCTTTGGATCCTGGAAAATACCCATCTGAAGGTTTTCTTCGATGGTTAGCGAAGGGAACACGTTGTTGGTCTGAGGAATGAATCCGACACCCTTGGCAACCAATTGGTTGGGCTTTAGGCCAACGATGCTTTCGCCGTTTAGTGTGATGGATCCTTCACGAACCTTCACCAGACCAAAGATTGCTTTCAGCAGCGTTGACTTACCGGCACCGTTTGGACCGATAATTCCAATTAGTTCGCCCTTGTCTGCATAGAGATTGGCGCTATTTAGAATGTTTACTCCTGGCAAGTAGCCAGCGGTAAGGTTTTGAACATCAATGACTCGGGTCATTACTTGCCCTCCTCGGTGATGGTGTCAATTCTTCCGGTGATAACGCCAAGGTCGGTGTCCTGGTGGGCTCCGAGGTAAGCATCAATAACCGCCTGCTCCTTCATTACGGTCTCAGGTGGGCCCTCGGCAACCACCTTTCCTTCGGCCATAACAACAACCCAGTCCGCAATGTGACGAACCATGTGCATATCGTGCTCGACGAACAACACGGTCATGCCATCCTTTTTGAGGTTCAGCACGTGCTCAAGCAGCGACTGAGTCAAAGCCGGGTTAACACCGGCCATTGGCTCATCAAGCATCACCAAAACTGGGTCAGTCATAAGCGCTCTAGCCATTTCCAGAAGCTTGCGCTGACCACCAGATAGCGATGCAGCAAAGTCTTCCTTCTTGGTGTCCAGTTTGAAGCGCTTTAGAAGCTCCATTGCCTTGACTTCAATCTCGGCGTCTTGCTTTCTCCAGAAGCGAGGAAACAGTGACTTGAAGATACCCTCGCCAGCTTGATCCTTAGCGCCGAGTTTCATGTTGTCTAGAACTGTGAGCAGGCTCAAGGCCTTGGTCAACTGGAAGGTGCGAACCTGACCCATCTTGGCCACCTTGAAGCTTGGAACGCCAGACAGCGAAGTCCCTTCAAAGCTCCAGGTTCCGGTGTCAGGGGTGTCAAAGCCGGTTAGGAGATTGAACAGCGTTGTCTTTCCAGCACCGTTTGGACCAATCAATGCGGTGATCGCATTCTTTGGAATTTCCAGGTGCTCGACGTCAACTGCGGTCAAGCCGCCAAAGCTTTTCTTGACGTGGTCAATCACCAGCATTGGGTCAGTCTTCTTGCAGCCAGGCTCGGCCTTGCCTATGTGAAGCCCGGTTGCTTTCTGTGGGGTTTCGTTACTTGACAAAGGTCATCTCCCTCTTGTCTCCAAAAATGCCCTGCGGCCTGTAAATAACTAGCAGCATCAGTCCGATACCCACCAGTACGAATCGAAGAGTCGCTGCCTGAGTTCCGTCAACCGGCAGGATGCCGCTGATAGATAGCTCAGGGAGGATGTTCGACAAAAACGCCTGTAGGGTCCAGAAGATAACCGCACCAATTACTGGGCCAAAGATGGTTGCTGCTCCACCCAGTAGAAGTGAAGTCCAGATGAAGAATGTGATTGAGGTCACGTAAACACCGGGAGAAACGTTTGCAAAGGCTGCGTAGATAATTCCACCCAGGCCTCCGAATACTCCACCAATGATCAGCGCCTGCATCTTGTAGGCAAATACGTTCTTACCAAGGGCGCGAACTGCGTCCTCATCCTCGCGGATGCCCTTGATAACTCGGCCCCATGGTGAGCGCATGAGTGCCCACAGGAACCAAATACAAATTGCAAGAACACCCAAACCAAATGTCAACACCCACAGGGTTTCTGAGTTGTAAGTCCAGGGGCCAAAGCCGTAGCTTCCCGGTGGGAATGGGTTAGCTGATGTGAAGCCACCTGCGGAGTTGTAGCCAAAGAGTCCATCGGCACTACCGGTCACGTCAGTGAAGGCGGTTGTCAAGAACATCAAGCGAGCAATTTCCGCTGCCGCAATGGTCACGATGGCAAGGTAGTCACCGCGCAGTCGCAGGGTTGGAACTCCCAGCAAGATTGCGAACAGCACTGACCCGACCATTCCAACGATCATTCCTAGCCACCATGGGAAGCCAAAGGTTAGAACGCTGATTGCGTAGCCGTAGGCACCGATGGCCATGAAGCCAGCAATACCGAAGTTCAAAAGACCTGCAAACCCGAAGTGCATTGCAAGCCCAAGGGCTGCCAGTGCAAATGCGATTGTGGTGGGTGTTAGCAGCCCAGCCAAGGTGTTATTGATTATTGTTCCCCAGTCCATGAGCTACCTCCTATCCAATTCTCTGTTTTCGACCCATGATGCCCTGCGGCCTAAACAGCAGCACACCAATCAGCACGACGAGCGCACCAACGTATTTGAGATCCGAAGGAATGAACATTCCTGATGTTTCCACCAGAATTCCAACGATCAAAGCACCAACTAGAGCACCAAAGGCGGTTCCAAGACCACCGAGTGTCACAGCAGCGAAGATTAGAAGCAGGATCTGAGTTCCCATGTCCCACTTGATACCCGGGCGGAAATAGGCCCAAAGCACACCGGATAGTCCAGCAAGTGCAGCCGCCACAATCCAAACAATTCGCACTACCTTGTCAACATCAATACCTGATGCCGCAGCTAGATCTGGGTTGTCTGAAATTGCTCGAGTCGCTTTACCGGTCTTGGTCTTTAGGAGCCATACCGCAAATCCGATGATCACTGCGATCGAAATACCCATTGAGTAGAGGTCGTTGCTGGAAAGCGCTACCGCACCAAACAGTGAAATCTTCGGCGAATCGAATCCAGGTAGCTGCTCTGTTCCACCACCGATGAAGAACTGAATGATGTAGCGCATGGTTAGCGAAAGACCGATGGAGACAATCATTAGCTGAACTATTCCGAGGCCACGCTTTCGAAGTGGCCGCCATAGCCCGGCATCCAAGGACCATCCCATTCCAGCTGATGCAAGCACCGCCAGCGGAATAGCGACCCAGATTGGAAGCTGCATGAAGACACCGAACACCAGTGCCGCTACAGCTCCGAAGGTAACCATCTCACCGTGAGCAAAGTTTGAAAGACCGGTTGTACCAAATACCAGCGACAGACCAACTGAAGCTAGTCCAAGCATCAAACCAAAGTTGACTCCGTAGATCAATCGCGAGATGAACTGGTCTATGAACGAGACCTCGTTGCGCTCACCTTCACCGATGAAGAAGTTCTTCACGACTCGATCGGACCGTCCCAGCTCAACCTCTTGGGTTGGCTCACCCTCTAGTACCACGATGCCTGCTGGCAGAGTGGACTCGTCAAGGGTCACCGTGTATACGTCCTTGTTTGGCACGCCGATGAGCCAACTGCCATCCTCGGCAGTAACGGTTTCGGCCGAGTAGCCAGAGCCCTCAACCACCATGCGGACGCCACCAATGGCCTCGCCCTCAATCTTCACGTTACCTAGAACGGCGTAGTCGAACTCCTCGCCGACGCTGTCGGCATGCGCATTGGTAGGAAGCCCAAGCCCAATTATCAGTGCGGTAAATACAACAATTAATAGTTTTAGCAATCTTCTTGGATTGCCCACGGAGAGGAAATTCACCTGTCCTCCAAATCTGGGTGAGCGTCGATGCTCACATTTGTCCCTTTAGGGTATTCACAAAACAATACCAGCGCATAACACTACACAATGTTCGCTATACCTATTTGTAACAAAAACTTCGCAGAAGACTTGATACCAATAGCTCTGTAGGATTGAGGGACACGTATCCCGAGCTGCTGTGAGGTTATTTTGGAGCAACCAGACCCCTTTTCCTTGATTGGCCTGACCTACGATGACGTTTTGTTGTTGCCGGGAAAATCGGACGTGGTGCCCTCTGGAGTCGACACCGCCTCCAGGGTTTCCAGGAACATCACTATTAACATTCCGCTGATCTCTTCAGCCATGGACACAGTCACCGAAGCCAGAATGGCAATTGCCATGGCCAGACAGGGTGGGCTGGGAATCCTTCACCGCAATCTTTCGATAGAGCAGCAGGCCGACCAAGTTGATCTTGTGAAGCGAAGCGAAGCTGGCATGGTTTCTCACCCGGTAACCACCTCACCATATGCCACCATCCAAGAGGTTGATGACATGTGTGGGCGGTATCGAGTTTCTGGACTTCCGGTAGTTGACGAAGATGGCAAGTTGGTTGGAATCGTAACCAACCGAGACATGCGCTTTGTTCTGGAGGTTCAAAGAACCACAACTTTGGTCAAAGACGTAATGACACCCATGCCACTAATTGTTGGCAAGACTGGAATCAATCCGGATGAGGCGATGGCGCTGCTAGCTCAGCATCGAATCGAAAAGCTGCCTTTGATTGACGACAACGGAAAACTCAAGGGCCTCATTACCGTCAAGGATTTTGACAAGAGTGAAAAGTATCCAAATGCATCAAAGGATGGTGCTGGCAGATTGCTAGTCGGTGCTGCTGTTGGTGTTGGCCCAGATGCGTGGGAAAGAGCAATGGCCCTGGTTGAAACCGGCGTGGATATTCTGGTGGTTGACACCGCACATGGCCACAACTCGGCGGTTCTGGAAATGATCAAGAAGTTGAAGAACGAACCATTTGCAAAAAACACCGATGTCCTTGGCGGCAATGTTGCAACAACCGAGGGTGCTCGAGCAATCGTTGAAGCTGGGGCAGACGGGGTCAAGGTCGGCGTTGGTCCAGGATCCATATGCACAACCAGAGTGGTAGCCGGTGTTGGAGTTCCTCAGGTGACCGCTGTCCATATGGCAGCCCAAGCTGCCAGGGAAGCTGGCGTGCCAGTGATTGCCGACGGAGGCTTGCAGTATTCAGGTGACATTGCCAAGGCATTGGTTGCCGGAGCCAGCTCGGTAATGCTCGGTTCGTTACTTGCTGGAACCGACGAGGCTCCCGGAGACATTACATATGTAGGTGGCAAGCAGTTCAAGACATATAGAGGAATGGGATCACTTGGTGCGATGCAATCGCGAGGCGCCGCCAAGTCCTACTCAAAGGACCGCTACTTCCAGGATGATGTGCTTCGCGAAGACAAGCTGGTTCCAGAGGGAATCGAAGGACGAGTTCCATATCGCGGAACGGTTCCGACAGTTGTTCACCAATTGGTTGGTGGTCTTCGAGCCTCTATGGGATATGTCGGAGCGGCAACAATTCCTGAATTGCAACAAAATGGCAAGTTCGTGAGGATCACTGCTGCTGGACTCAGAGAGTCCCACCCGCACGATATTCAAATGACGATCGAAGCGCCAAACTACGGAACCCGATAGGCAAAAAAATGACTGAAGTAGAAATCGGAAGATCAAAGCGCGCCGTTAGAAGCTTTGCCTTCGACGATATTGCAATCGTCCCCACCAGAAGAACTCGTGACCCAAGGGACGTATCCACCAGCTGGAGCATCGACGCTTACCAATTTGAAATGCCAGTAATTGCAGCTCCTGCGGATTCATCAATGAGCCCAGCAACTGCGATTGCCCTTGGAAAACTTGGCGGGCTAGGTGTTCTTGACCTTGAGGGACTGTGGACCAGGTACGAGGATCCCACCCAGCAGCTTGCCGAGATTGCAAATGCCAAAGATGACGAAGCAACAGCTGTCTTGCAGCGGGTGTATTCCAAGCCAGTGCAAGCAGAGTTGATTGAGGCCAGGCTTGGCGAGATCAGGGCAGCCGGAGTAACGGTGGCGGGAGCACTTTCACCTCAGCGAACCGCAGAGTTTGCCGATGTTGTGCTGCGTTCGGGCGTGGATATGTTTGTTATCCGTGGCAACACGGTTTCGGCAGAGCACGTTTCGCAACAGTCTGAGCCACTGAATCTCAAAGAGTTTATTTACAAGCTAGATGTGCCAGTGATTGTTGGTGGCGCAGCCACCTACACCGCGGCTCTGCACCTGATGCGAACCGGTGCCGCCGGTGTCCTGGTCGGTTTTGGTGGTGGCGCTGCAAGTGCAACCAGAAAAGTTCTCGGCATTCATGCTCCGATGGCAACAGCCGTGGCCGATGTTGCTGCTGCTCGCCGCGACTACATGGATGAATCAGGTGGGCGATATGTTCACGTGATTGCCGATGGTGGACTTGGAACTTCTGGAGACATGGTCAAAGCCATTTCCTGTGGAGCCGATGCGGTGATGCTCGGAACTGTTTTGGCGCGGGCCAGCGAAGCACCGGGTCAGGGATGGCATTGGGGCCCCGAGGCTGTGAACGAGTCACTGCCAAGAGGCAGAAGAGTATTTGTCGGCACCCATGCTCCGTTGGAGCAAGTACTGATGGGGCCAAGCAACCAGGCCGATGGAACCGTCAACCTAATTGGGGCGCTGCGACGCTCAATGGCCACCACTGGGTATTCAGATGTCAAAGAATTCCAGCGGGTTGATGTTGTACTAAATCCTTACACCTAAATGAAGCCCAGCTTCGCTTCGGTAGCCACCAAGCCCAAGTGGCTTGGGGGGCTAGCCCTGGCGGCTCTGGTGGCAATTATTTTCTCGCTCCTGATGCAGTGGCAACTTTCCCGGACATTCAGCTATGTCGGAGTGGCTGAAGCTGAGCTGCCGCCGGTTGAATTGGCCGAATTGGCAGCACCGGGCTTTTTGGAGCCAGGTGCTTATGACCGGTTGGCAACGGTAACGGTCACTCTTGATCCAGAAAACTCCTTTCTGGTTGCTGAAAGGCTTCAAGTTGCAGGCGAAGAATTGACATCCGGCTACTGGCTAATTTCCAACAGCTTTGTCGAGTTGGAATCCGGAACCACCAGCCTGACCCTGGCTCTGGGATTCTCCGAGTCACTGGAGGAACTCCAAGCAGCAAGGTCAACCTTGGAATCCGAAAGCTATGAAGTAACTGGCTACATCGAACCGGCCGAGCCCGTGAAACAGGTTGATCAAACAGAGCCTCAAGATCTTGTTGGTTCGGTTTCGTTGGCGCAGTTGGTGAATCTGTATGACTCTGAACCGGTGGCTAGCTATCCGATTTATCTGATTGTCACCGAAGGCTTGGACCTGGATATTCAGAAGATTCAAATTGACATTCGAGGTGAGGGCGTGGAGATCAACTGGTTGACTGCCTTTTATGCCCTTGAGTGGGCGTTCTTTGCCCTGGTCGCTTTTTATCTGTGGTGGCGATTGGTGCAGGACGAGCGAGCCCGCCTAGCCACGTAATCGAATTGTTACCGTTATTTGTGGTTTTTTGTCCGTTTTGACCTTTTTTTCTGAGAAATCCCTGCTAATTTGACTGGATAACGTGTAAACCAGACAGTTTCGGAGACAACAAAGATGTTGGCAGAAGAGCGCAGACTCAAACTGAGCGAGTGGACTCGCTTGGAGGGTCGCCTCGATGCGAATGTCGCAGCTAACTCTCTGGACGTTGCGGTTGAGACCGTTAGAAGAGATCTAGACGTTCTTCAAAGGCGTGGTGTCCTGAGACGAGTTCACGGTGGGGCAATAGCGCTGGAGCGCTTTGCACACGAATACACAATTCCAGAGCGATACGGGCACAACCCGGACAAGAAGAAACTTGTTGGAGACATCGCAGCGAGCTTCATTCCTGAAGAGGGCTGTGTGTTTGTGGACGGTGGAACTACCACCGAGACCCTAGCCCCACACTTGCGAGACAAGCCCGGCCTGTTGGTGGTAACAAACAACCTGACTCTCGCCGGCAAGATTGCCGACTCCCGCACCCAGACCTATTTGCTGGGCGGAAAGATTCGGCCAGCAACTCTGAGTGCGGTTGGCGCAAAGACCTGTGAAGACCTGCGTGAACTAAATGCAGTGGTGAGTTTTATTGGAGCAAACGGCTTTTCGCTGGAGGCTGGGGTGACAGCTTTCGACACCGACGAGGCTCTTGTGAAAAAAACAATGATGGCCAACTCGCAGGAGAAAATCCTCCTGGCTGACAGTAGCAAGTTCGGCTCCACCTATCCTGCGAAGTTTGCAGCATTCAAAGATTTTGATCGGATCGTAACCAACATCGATGTGGATTCTTCATTCACCGATGCGATGGTTGCAAGTGGGTTGGAGGTAGCTCTTGCCCAGGACTAGGTTTCATTGGCTCGTTGCCGAGGTCAATGGAAGAAAAGCGGCGCTCGCTGCATCTTCTGCGCAGTTGCAGGGGATGGAGTTGGTTTCGATTAATGAATACAACCCCTTATTAGGAAGGTAGTACCCAATGGCTAATTTTATCCCTTCGGGTGACGGTGGTCACTCGGGCTGGCGAGCTTCTGTTCAGAAGATCGGTGGCAATCTAGCAGGAATGGTGATCCCGAACATCGGTGCGTTTATCGCATGGGGTCTTCTGACTGCATTGTTCATCCCAACCGGTTGGCTGCCAAATGAGCAGTTGAGCGAAATGGTTGGCCCAATGATCATCAACCTATTGCCAATCCTTATCGGTTACACCGGTGGACGTTTGGTACACGGTCAGCGTGGTGCCGTTAT
>CAZBTW010000024.1:0-9688 GCA_964494925.1 uncultured Aquiluna sp. | reverse complement strand
CTCCAGCAGAACCTGCTCAGCCCCAACAGCTTTGGCCCTATCCAAGAGCCTCGAAAGAAGAGACTTACCCACCCCTCGGCGCTGATGCGAGCCTGCAACGGCAATAGTTTGAATATCCGATGAGTAGCTGGCTGGCACTGAATGTAGCCCGGCATAACCGACCAACTCAGGATCAAATGCACCTAGGTAATAGGTGAGGTCATTATTGATCTCTGACAGCATGGTTTTTTCCGACCATGCTTCAGAGCCAAACAGGCTGGTCTCAATTTTCATGGCGGCAGCTAGGTTTTCTGCCGACAATTCACGAAATTCCATTAGCCGCTCACCTTCTTGCCCGGGGATGGTGTGACATCCGGTGAACGAAGATACAGAGCACTTAGCTCCTCAAGCGGGATCTGATTTCTAATGGCATGAAGCGCATACCTGCCGATGTGTCTAGCATCGCAGGCTCCTGGAACTTGCGTGTAGTCACTTAGTTCTGCCAGCTGATCAGCACTCAATACGCTGGGCGCAAGAATTTGCTGACCGTCTTCAAATCCAGCTGCAAAGAATTCTTTTCGTTTGGCATCGGCCACGACCAAAACTCGACCTTCAGAATGATCTAGTCCAACAGCATCCAGGGTGATCACCCCAATTGGCTTAATTCCAAGAGCTGATGCCAACGCTGTTGCTGCCGCAATTCCAACCCGGAGCCCGGTGTATGGGGCAGGGCCTCGGCCGACCGCAATTGCTGTGATATCTGAACTAGCTATCCCAGCCTTAGCAAGAGCGTTCTGAATTGCCAGCCCAATGTTCTCAGCATGGCCAAATGGATCCTGAAATAACTCAAAAGAAAGCTCAGCGTCACCATCAAATACTGCGGCACTGGTGCCGGCAGACGTGTCAATTGCCAAGAGCAAACTCCACCTCCTGCCATCGTGGTCCATGGCCAGAAATCTTCACGGTCCTCATATCATCCTGGCTAGACCTGTCTATCTCCACCAATAGCCAGTTTTCATAGAGGTCATCGAGGAAGTCTCTGGCCCACTCAATGATCACTATTGATTTTTCGAAATCAATATCCAAATCATCCAACTCAACCGCAGAACCCAGCCGGTATGCATCGACATGCACCAGATTTGGTCCAGCTGTTGTTTTGTGAGTTCTGGCTAACACAAAGGTTGGTGACTGAATTGTCCCTATTGCACCTAGGCCCTGGCCAATTCCTCTAGTTAACGTGGTCTTCCCGGCACCCAAGTCCCCAGACAGCAACAGCAAATCACCAGCAACAAGCTTTGCTGCAAGTGCTTCACCCAGCTGCTCCATGTCCTCTGGAGTCTTGATTTCTAATTCCATTACGAGCGATAAATCCTGTTTGCTCGGCCGCCAATACGAGTGACAATTTCATAGTTAATGGTCCCGGCACTTTCAGCCAGTTCTTCTGCAGTTGGTTGCCCAGCTTGACCATCACCAAAGATCACAACCTCATCTCCGATTTTGACATCCAAGTCACCCAAATCAATCACAAACTGGTCCATGGCAATAGAACCGACCACTGGAACCAGTGTCTCTGCAACCAGCACTTTCGCGCCAACAGACACCCGCGGCATACCCTCGGCATAGCCAAATGGAACCAAGCCCAATCTTGTTGCACCGGCCGTCACATGCCGGTAGCCATAGGAAACCCCCTGGCCTTTTTCGACCTGCTTGATGTTGATGATTTGGGCAACGGCACGCATTGCTGGCTTTAGCGAAACCTCTGGCTTCTTACATCCATCGAAAGGGTTCAAGCCATAGAGAACCAATCCGCAGCGAACCATGTCGTATCTGAAATCAGGGTAATCAAGGCTTGCAGCGGAGGCTGCCAGGTGACGAATCGAAATTTCGATTCCCGCTGACTCAAAGGCAGCTGCTGCCTCATCAAATATCTGCTGCTGCTTTCGATCCTCTGAGACTGAGGTGTTCGCGATGTGACTAAAAAGCCCGGTGACACTCAGCCCACGGTCCTTGATCACTGAAATCACCTCTTGAATTTGATCCGGCATAAAACCATTTCTTCCAAGGCCGGTGTCAATTTTGATGTGAATGATCGCTGTTGTTGGAACACGCTTTAGCAAATCTAAGGTCGAAATTCCGAGTTCGATATTTGCCTCAGTCGCCAATTCAAGGTCATCGGCTGGGCCAATTAGCCAGCACATAAGTGGGGCGGTGATCCCAGCTGCACGGAGTTCGAGAGCCTCTTCCAGGTCGGCAACACCAAGTTGATCAACCGACGCTTCCTCTAGCGCGCCTGCCACCTCATGCATGCCATGGCCATATGCATTTGCCTTGATCACAGCCATAACTTTGGAGGGAGCAAAGTGTTTTTTTAGTTCCGTGTAGTTGTGCTTGATCGCAGCTAAATCAATTTGAATCTCACGCATCTCTGCCACCTTCCAGGACAACCATGGCAATTGCTAGCCCGGCATCATGGGTCAGAGAAAGGTGAGTTGTTTTCACTCCAAGTTCGGCAACAGACTCAGCGCTAGCACCGGTCAGCTTCAACACCGGCTTACCCAGTTCCGAATTCAAAACTTCGACCTCCTGCCAAGACAAAATCCTAGGGTCACCGAGCGCTTTGGCAAGCGCCTCTTTGGCTGCAAACCTTGCTGCCAAGGACTCGGGCTTGGTTTTCAGCTCTGCCTCGGTGAACAACCGCTGCCGAAGCTTTGGGGTTGCCTCAAGGCTCTGCTTTAGTCGTTCGACCGAGCAAATATCAACACCAATCCCAAAAATCACTATTCGACCGTCACGCTCTTGGCAAGATTTCGCGGTTGGTCAACATCTAGTCCCTTGGCACTTGATAGTTCCATCGCAAACACCTGTAGTGGAATAACAGCTAGTTGCCCCGCCATTAGCGGATGAGTCTCGGGAATGAAGAACACCTCATCCGCCAGTTCTGCGGCTGCAGAGTCTCCAACCTCTGCGATTGCAATCACCTTCGCGCCCCTGGCTTTGATCTCCTGAATGTTCGAAACCACTTTCGCATTTAGTGACTCTTCGCCATTCGGGCTAGGGACAATAACGATCACCGGTTGCCCAGTTTCAATCAGGGCTATCGGACCATGCTTCAGCTCGCCGGCCGCAAACCCCTCGGCATGAATATAGGCAAGCTCCTTGAGCTTGAGAGCCCCTTCAAGAGCAATTGGAAAGGCAACATTTCTACCTAAGAACAAAACTGATTTCGCATCGGAAAACTGCTTGGCTAATTCGCTCATCGAACCGATCGATTCCAGAACCTCTTTGATTTTCCTTGGCAGCGTTAGTAACTCCAGCCCTAGGTTTTTTAGCTCGTCGGCTGGCATTGCCTTCCGTTGCCAAGCAAAGACCAGCGCAATTAGTTGGCCAGCAGTCACCTGCGCGGTGAAGGCCTTGGTGGAAGCAACTGCGACCTCAGGACCGGCATGTGTGTAAATAGTGGCGGTGGCTTCTCTAGCCAGTGTCGCACCCTGCGTATTACAAACCGCCAGCACCTTGGCCCCGGCTTCGATAGCGTGACGAACCGCCATCAGGGTGTCCATGGTCTCGCCGGATTGACTCATCGCAATCACCAGCGTCTTGGAATCAAGAACTGGGTCCCGATATCTAAACTCATGAGCAAGCTCAACGCTTGCCGGAATCCTGGCCCACTTCTCAACCGCATACTTGGCAGCCTCTGCCGCATAAGCGGCCGTGCCACAGGCAATAAAGATGATTCGCTCAATCTCAGAAATCTCATCAAGACCCTGGATCTCGGTAAGGTTCACCGAACCATCGGCAGCGATCCTGCCCATCAGGGTATCGCCAACAGCCTGCGGCTGATCGGCAATCTCCTTGGCCATAAACGAAGGCCAGCCGCCCTTCGAGGCAGCGCTGGCATCCCAGTCAACTTGGAACTCACTGGGTGCAACTTCGTTTCCCTGGAAATCAGTGATTACGACAGCGCTTGCTCGAAGCTCAACAATCTGGTCTTGGCCAACCGATACCGCGCGCTTGGTGTGTTCAACAAATGCTGCGACATCGGAGCCTAGGAAGTTCTCTCCATCGCCAAGACCCACCACCAACGGTGAGTTCCTTCGGGCCGCTAGCACTAGGTCTTTGTGGTCCTCATGAATGCAGAGGAGCGTGAAGGCACCCTCCAGTCGATTCACTACTGAGCGAAAAGCCTTGGTCAAATCTTTGCTGGCTTCATACTCTCTGGCCACCAGGTGTGCTGCAACCTCACTGTCAGTCTCTGAGCTAAAGACCACACCCTCGTCCAGAAGCTCCTGCTTGAGCTGGGCAAAATTCTCGATGATTCCGTTGTGGATCAGAGACAGTTTCTGGTGAGCACCGCCCAAATGAGGGTGTGCATTACCATCCGTGGGAGCACCGTGAGTGGCCCAACGGGTATGCCCAATGCCAATGTGTGCACCGGACAGCGGGCTGGCGGCCAAGTCCTCGACCAAAACACTGAGTTTTCCCGCTCTTTTCTTGGTTTGAAGCTGATTTTCGGGAGATATCACAGATACCCCGGCTGAATCATATCCACGATATTCCAAGCGCTTGAGGCCCGAAAGCAACACTTCAAGCGCCGACCCTGGGCCCACGTAGCCGACTATTCCACACATAAGCTCTAATCTAAGGCAGAATAGGCGCTTGTGAGCGCAGCACAGGGCCTAGAGAGCCTTTCTCCTTATCTCGCTATTGAGCGAGATGATTGGGCTGAACTCGGTAATTCAACCAGCCTGCCGCTAACCGAGAATGAGCTCGCAAAGCTTCGTGGTCTCGGTGACTTCCTCGACATAAAAGAGGTGACCGAGGTTTACCTGCCGGTCTCCCAATTGCTCTCGCTCTACGCAGCAGCAGCCGGTCAGCTGCATAAGAACACCGAAGAGTTTTATGGAGAGCGCGCCAAAAGAACTCCCTTCATCATTGGAATTGCCGGCTCAGTGGCAGTTGGCAAGTCAACCGCCGCCAGGTTGCTGCGAGAGCTAATGACTCGCTGGGAGGGAACCCCAAATGTTGAGCTGGTGACAACTGATGGTTTCCTCTACCCAAACCATGAGCTTGAGCGCAGAGGCTTACTGTCTCGAAAGGGCTTCCCAGAAAGTTACGATCGGAAGCGGCTGCTGCAGTTCATCGCCGATATCAAATCTGGCAAGACTGGCGTAACTGCTCCGGTTTATGACCATCTGGCCTATGACATTTTGCCAGATCAAGAAGCGACAATTTCAGCCCCCGATGTCTTGATTGTTGAGGGCCTGAATGTCTTGCAGCCACCAAGCGTTGGCCAAGAACTTGCCCTGAGTGATTACTTTGATTTCACGATTTATATTGATGCCAATCCGGACACGATTCGCTCTTGGTACCTGTCGAGATTTGAACAACTCTGGGAGACTGCTTTTCTAGACCCCCGCAGCTACTTCCACCAACTAACCAAGGACCTAACCAAGGAACAGGCCATGGCACGGGCAAACGGCTTTTGGGAAAACATCAACCTGCCAAATCTGCGGCAGAACATCGAACCAACTAGGTCAAGAGCAACCCTGGTGATGCAAAAAAGCGAAGCGCACCGGGTTGAAAGAGTTCAGGTTAGAAAAATCTAGTTTTCATCGACAAATTTAGTGTCGACGCTCAACAGGCAGTCAGGTTTCACAGCACCGGCGGCAGCCCGCTCCGGGGAATGGTCGTAACGATTTTCGGCCTCAAGAAAGTCGTCTTGGTCGCCCGGAACCGACACCGCCCAAATGAACTCACTGTTTTTGTTGTCCACATACATAAACTCAACCGCAAAGCCAAACTGCGCCCTAATCGGCAGGACCTCGCTATTCAACCAAGCACGAAACTCATCGAGCATCCCAGGAACGATTTGGTACCGACGAAGCTGAATTGTCTTAGGCAAGTGACAACCGCTCCTCGACCATACGAGCAAGGCGCTCGGCCCAACTCTGGGCTGTGCCCTGATCGGCCGCCTCGACCATCACTCGAACCAGCGATTCGGTTCCAGAAGCTCGAAGCAAGACCCGACCGGTGTCACCAAGCTCAGCGGTGGCCTGAGCAATCAGCTCCTGCAACTTCTCGTCCTGCACCCTTCGCTTATCGACTCCAGGGACATTGATTAGAACCTGCGGGAACACCGGCATGACCTCGGCCAATTCAGCAAGTGACTTTCCGGTCTGCACGATTCTGGCCGCAAGCTGAAGACCGGTCAGGATTCCATCACCGGTAGTTGCATACTGCGAAAAGATGATGTGTCCTGATTGCTCACCACCTAGCGAATAACCACCCTGCCGCATTGCTTCAAGAACATAGCGATCCCCAACGCCGGTTTCAATGAAATCGATTCCGTGCGCCCTCATTGTGTTTCGCAAACCTAGATTCGACATGACCGTGGTGACCAAAGTGTCTCTAGCCAGGCTGCCGGCTTCCTTCATTGCAATGGCCAGGATTGCCATGATGCGATCGCCGTCCACGATCTTGCCCTCATGGTCAACCGCCAGGGCCCGATCGGCATCGCCATCGTGGGCAATACCAAAATCAGCTCCATGTTCAATAACAGCAGCCTGCAGAGCACTCAAGTGGGTTGAGCCGTAGCCCTGGTTTATGTTCAATCCGTCCGGGTCAGCACCAATCAGGATTACCGTTGCACCAGCGTCGATAAAGGCCTGAGGTGAAATCGCGCTAGCAGCTCCGTGGGCGGCATCAATTACAACCTTCAGGCCATCCAGTCTTGATGTTAGGGTCCCCAACAGGTGGACCAAATAACGATCCTCGGCATCGGCAAACCTGGTTATTTTTCCGACCTCAGAACCGATTGGAGCCAGCGCATTGCCGAACTCGGCCTCGATCTTGTCCTCGATAGCATCAGGCAGCTTATGCCCTCCACGAGAGAAGAACTTAATTCCATTATCGGGAGCTGAGTTGTGGCTGGCGGAGATGATGACTCCAAAATCAGCTCCCAAGTCAGCAGTTAGGTAAGCCGCGGCCGGAGTCGGTAAAACCCCAGCATCAAAGACGTCAACGCCAGAGGCAGCCAGTCCCGCCGAAACGGCAGCCGAAATAAAGTCGGAAGATATTCTTGGATCGTGAGCAATTACCGCTCTCGGTCTTTCGCCAGCTTCCCTGGCGCTTTCAGCCAGGATAATTGCCGCAGCCTGAGAAAGCTTTAGGGCAAACTCGGCTGTGATTTCACGACCAGCAGTGCCGCGAACTCCATCGGTGCCAAAAAGCCTGGCCATGGCCGATTTTCTCGGTTAGCGCTTTGAGAACTGTGAGGCCTTGCGAGCCTTTTTAAGACCGGCCTTCTTGGACTCGATAACGCGTGAATCACGACGTAGGAAGCCAGCCTTTTTCAAGGTTGCACGGTTGTTGTCAGCATCGATCTCGTTTAGTGCACGAGCAATGCCTAGTCTTAGTGCTCCAGCCTGGCCAGCAATTCCGCCACCGTCGATACGAGCAATAACGTCGTATGCACCCTGCAGCTCAAGAACCTTGAATGGGTCGGTGATTAGCTGCTGGTGCAGCTTGTTTGGGAAGTAATCCTCTAGTGCACGAGAGTTCACGGTGATCTTGCCAGTTCCTGGCATGATGCGAACCCTAGCAACTGCTTCCTTGCGACGACCAAGTCCAGCACCTGGCTGGGTTAGGTTGCCACGAGAACGAACAGCCTTTACTGGCTCTGACTCGGTGCTGTAGGTAGTCTCTGCTTCAACTACTGTCTCTTCGACTTTGTTATCTGCCAAGGTCTTGTCCTTACTGGGCGATCTGATCGATTAGGAAAGGCTTTGGCTGCTGCGCAACGTGTGGGTGCGACTCGCCTGCGTAAACCTTTAGCTTGGAGAACTGCTGCTCCCCAAGTGAGTTCTTTGGAAGCATGCCACGAATGGCCTTCTCTACTGCGCGCTCTGGGTTCTTAGCCATTAGGTCGCTGTAGCTGGTGGTGGTTAGACCGCCCTGGTAACCAGAGTGACGGTAAGCCTTCTTCTGCTCCAGCTTCGAGCCGGTCAGTGCAACCTTGTCAGCGTTGACAATGATGACGAAGTCACCATTGTCCATGTGAGCTGCGAAGGTTGGCTTGTGCTTGCCACGTAGCAAAACGGCCACGTGAGACGCTAGGCGTCCCAGCACAATGTCAGTGGCATCAATGATGAACCACTCGTGTCTCAGCTCACTGGCCTTAGGCGAATAAGTACGCACGCTAAATTACCTCTTAATTTCGTTTGTGTGATTCCGCATGAATCAGCGGTTTCAAACCTGTCGGCAATGCCGAACCAAGGTGCAAGTCTAGGGGATTGAATGGCCTCGGGTCAAACAGAAATATCATCGATATTCCGCAATTTTCGAGATATTTCAGCCTGTTCGGCATATTTTGAAGGATCCGGGTAGTCAATTGACTCCAGACTTAGCCCCCGGGCGTCCACAGTCTTGAATTTATTGGCTCGTTTGCCAGTTTGCTGGACCTCGATCAAACCTTCGATATCCAACCTTCCATCGGCAACGGCAAGGATGGACCCGACCAGTGAGCGCACCATGTTGTGGCAAAAAGCATCGGCATGCAACTCGATTTCAATTAGCCCATTCGATAGTCGAGAGACCTGAAATTGACGCAGATTCCTAATCGTGCTCGCTCCAGCCCTGGGCTTACAAAAGGCAGCAAAATCTTTCAGCCCTATCAATACCGCCGCGGCCCTGTTCATCAGGTCGATATCTAACTTCCGCTTATACAAAAGCGCATATCGGGTGCGCATCGGATCTTTGAAAAACTCGGTGTCGGTGATTGTGTATTTATAGTGCCGACCCAAAGCGCTGAACCTGGCATCAAATTCTTGCGGAACAACCTGCAGATCGTGGATTATCAAATCCTCAGGCAGGAGCGTATTCAGCCGATTTGCCCCGAGTGGATCGCGACCAATTCGCTCGATACGGTCTTCTGGGACGTCTAGGTGACAAACCTGATGCCTGGCATGAACCCCGGCATCGGTGCGGCCAGCAACCCGCATCTCAAATCCAGTCTTGGACTTGCCGAAGATTTTTTCAAATACCTTGACCAGCTCACCCTCTACGGTTCGCAAACCGGGCTGCTTTGCCCAACCGGAAAAGTCTGTACCGTCATAGGCAAGGTCAACCCGAAAACGAACAAACCCGCCAGTATCACTAGCGGGTGTGTTCATTTCAATACTTCTTAGAACAGACTAAGCCTTAGGCTCTTCGTCAGCTTCTGCTGCAGCTGCCTCTGGAGCTGCCTCTTCAACAGCCGGTGCCTCTTCAGCAACTGCTTCAGCAGCAGGAGCCTCGGTAGCCTCTGGAGCTGCAGTCTCTTCAACTACTGCCTCTTCGACAACTGCTTCCTCGGCGACCTCTTCAACTGCTGGTGCAGCTGAGGTGGCAACGTTGTTGGTTAGCTTGGTCTTGCTGGTCTTTGGCTTTGGCTGCACCTGCTCTAGCACTAGCTCAATAACTGCCATAGGGGCGTTGTCGCCCTTACGGTAGCCAAGCTTGGTGATGCGGGTGTAACCGCCCTGACGATCTGCAACTAGTGGTGCGATCTCAGTGAACAGCTCGTGGACAACTGACTTGTCCAGGATCTGCTGCATGACTCGACGACGTGCGTGCAGGTCACCGCGCTTTGCGAAGGTAACCAGACGCTCGGCAATTGGGCGCAAGCGCTTTGCCTTGGTCTCGGTGGTCACAATTCGCTTGTGCATGAATA
>CAZBTW010000023.1:0-9722 GCA_964494925.1 uncultured Aquiluna sp. | reverse complement strand
ACTAATGATTGATGGTGGAATGGTTATTCAGTAACCTCCAACATAAGAAAATCCCCCCGAAAGGTAGCCGCCTTCGGGGGGATTTTTATTTTTTGTTCGCTCTAGATAAGCATTGTGAGTGGATTCTCAATCCTGGTCTTGAATGCAGCAAGCCACTTGGCAGCAAGAGCACCATCAACAGCTCGGTGATCGGCAGAGAGTGTCACCGACATGATGTTTGCAATGGTGAGCTCGCCATCAACGACAACCGCCTGCTGGCTGGCAGCGCCGACAGCGAGAATTCCCGACTGTGGTGGGTTGATGATTGCAGAGAAGCTGCTGGTTCCAAACATTCCAAGGTTGGTGATGGCAAAACTGCCACCCTCAAGCTCTTCTTGTCGAAGCTTGCCTGCCCTTGAGCGCTCTGCCAAATCAAGAATTGTGCCGGCGATGTTGCTCAGCGAGCGCTTCTCAACGCCTCGAAGAACTGGTGTCAGCAATCCACCATCGGTTGAGACGGCGATTGAGACATCAACCGACTCATACTTCATCATGGCATCCGGAGTCCAAACAACATTTGCCTCAGGAACATCCATGAAGGCGGCGGCAACAGCGCGAACCACCATGTCGTTCACCGATATCTTGATCGGGGAGCTCTCATTGATCTTCTTTCGAAGACTCAAAAGCTCATCGACCTTGCAGTCGGCGTTCAAGTAGAAGTGAGGAACAGTGCTCTTACTCTCAGTGAGCCTTCTGGCAATCGCCTTGCGCATTGAGGTGTGAGGAATTGTCGAGTAGGTGGATGAATATTCCTGGCTAGCAAGCTCTTTGGAGCTGCTCGCCGGTACTTGTGGAGCGGCCGGAGCTGCCGGTACTTGACCAACATTTGCAAGCACGTCCCTCTTCACGACTCTGCCACCGGGACCTGTGCCCTGGATTGAAGTGATATCCAGGTTGTTCTGCTTTGCTAGCTTCCTAGCAATTGGAGAAACCAGCTTGCGAGCGCCATCTGCAACCGGCGCTGCCGGAACTGTCGAAGCTACTGGTTCTGCAATCGGAGCAGCTGGAGTTGCAATAGGGGCTGCAGGGGCAGCTTGCTCAACAACTGGAGCTTCGGCAGCAGCTTCCGGAGCGGTGTCATCAACGCTTTCACCCGGTGCTCCGATGACTGCGATTGTTGAGCCGACCTCCATCTCATCGCCTGGATTACCGATTAGCTGCAGAATTGTTCCGGCCTCTTCAGCCAAAAGTTCAACTACTGCCTTGTCGGTTTCAATCTCTGCTAGTTGCTGACCGACAGTGATGGTGTCACCAACGCTTACTAGCCAGCTGGAAATAACGGCATGAGTGGCACCAGCTGCAACCTCAGGGAGCTTAATCTTGGTGGCCATTAGTTTTTACCGAAGCCTTCCTTGATTTTCTCAAAGCCGGCAACTACCTCTTCCAGACCAGCAATGGATGCCCGCTCTAGAACCTTGGAGATGCTTGGAGAAGCTTCTCGACCGTGAACCCGCTGAACTGGCTGGTCCAGGTAATCGAAGTAGCGGCGTTGGATTTCATCCGACAGCCACCCGCCATAGCTGGTTCCCTGAACACCCTGCTCAACGATAATCACGCTGTTGGTCTTCTTGACACTTGCCTCGATTGCGTCCCAGTCGATGCTCGCACGGTCCAAGAACCGCAAGTCAATTAGGTCGGCGTCCAGCCCAGTCTGGTCAAGCGCCTGGTTTGAAACGTTCACCATGTTTAGGTAGCTGATGACAGTTGCGTCGGCACCCTCTCGAACCAAGCGGGCTTTTCCAAATTCAATCTGGTAATCCAATTCAGTCTCTGGAATTTCACCGCGCTGACCATATAGATCCACGTGCTCAATCATCAGAACTGGGTCATCAATCGCGAGCGCCGCATTCATCAGGCCGACATAGTCGAACGGGTTGCTGGCCGCCATGATTCTCCAACCTGGAGCAGTTGCAAAAATACCGGCTGGATCCATCAGGTGCTGAGAGCCATAACCTGAGCCCATGGCAACCTTGGTTCTGAGAACCAGTGGCACTGGGTTCTGACCGCCGAACATGTGACGAGCCTTACCGATCTGGTTGAATACCTGGTCGGCTGCTACCCAAAGGAAGTCTGGATACATGAACTCGACTACTGGACGATAGCGGCCATCCATTGCCATTCCGCCACCTAGACCAGCAAAGGCGTTCTCACTGATCGGAGTTCCTAGGACCCTTCCATCATATTTCTCCGGCAAACCCTTGGTGGCACCGTTTGTTCCACCCTTTAGCTTGTGGACATCCTCGCCAAGAATGATGATTCGCTCATCCAGTTCCATGCGACGATCCATGGCTTTAGCGATGGCGTCGACAAAGCGGATGTCTTGAGTTTGCCCACTGTAGGCATCTTGCTCGAGGGTCTTGGCCCCAGAAATTTCAGTGAGGTCAGACCTTAGGCCAACATCAACAAAGCCAACGTCTGGCCACAAGACGGCCTTAATCCGCCTTGCGCCTGGCTTGCCTTCCGGGTCGGCCTCCAGTAGCTCATTGGCAACCTTTTCCATTGCTGATACTGCCTGGTTGCGGCAAGCATCGACCTGATCTTGAGTAATTAGGCCAAGCTCAATCATTTCGTTTGCCACGCGAGTCAGAGGATCACGTGAGCGCCAGTGCTCTTCTTCGTCCTTGTCTCTGTAGCCAAACGCGCTTCCTGGGAAAGCACCGTTTTGGTGGAAGAAGCGATAAACCTGAGCTTCGACGACAGCTGGGCCCTTGCCTGCACGAACATGCGCTTCAACCTCTTGCATCACATGCCAGACAGCTAAAGGATCCATTCCGTCCACGCGCCAGCTTGGAATTCCAAAACCAACACCACGACCTGAAAGGCGCTCCTCCTTGGTTGCCTCAGCAACCGTGGTTGAAACCGCATAAAGGTTGTTCTCAATAAAGAACACCAGTGGAACATCCCACGCAGCTGTCAGGTTCATGCTCTCCAGCACGCTACCGATGTTCACAGCGCCATCACCAAAATAAGTGGTGGTCATGTCACTGGTTCCAGCTCGCTTCTGAGCCCATGCATTTCCTGCACCAAGTGGAACACCGCCACCAACAATCGCGTTGGTTCCAAGTGCTCCAGCCTCGTGCCACTGGAGGTGCATTGAGCCTCCGCGACCCTTGCAGTAACCCTGGGCTAGACCCAAGATTTCGGCTGCTGTCTTCTGGAGAACTTCCTGCACCTGGGAGGTGACTAGGTTTGTGATGTCCAAATGCGGCGCAACATAGGCAATCGCCTTGGCCAAGAACTGGTGGTGACCACGGTGTGAGCCATTGATGGCATCGGTTGGCCGCATGCCAACGATCGAACCAACAGCTCCACCTTCTTGACCCACTGATGAGTGAGCTGGTCCGTGAACCAATCCCTCTCCGGCGATCTCAAGGATTGCCTCTTCAAAGGCACGGATTAGGTGCAGCTGACCAAGCATGGTTTCCAAGAGCTTTGGATCTGCTTTGGCCCAGTCTTCCTTGGTGGTTTTTACCTCAACCCAGGGCTCAAGTGGGTCTAGTTGAATACGTTCGGTCATCGTTGACTCCAGGTCAGGTCTAATTTGGACAATTTGGCTACTTTATCTTGTGATTGTATACATTACAACATTTTTGGAAGACTAAAAAGGGCTAAAACAGTATTCTTAGCATAAGTTTGTATCCAATAACTAATTAGGTAGGTAATCATGTCAACAGGCATCCCTGGCATCAGAGGCACCGACCACGTCGGTTTCACGGTCCCTGATATCGAACAGGCAACCAAATTCTTTGTTGAGGTAATTGGTTGCGACTACATCTACAAGCTTGGACCCTTTAAATCCGATGACGACTGGATGGCTAGGCAGCTAAACGTTGACCCTCGAACCGTGATCAGAGAAAACCGTCACTTCCGTTTGGGCCATGGCACCAACTTTGAAATCTTTCAATATGAAGCGCCCGATGGCGATCAGGGAACTCAGCCCAAGAACAGTGACCTAGGTGGCCACCACCTTGCGTTTTATGTTGACGATCTTGATATCGCCATTGACCACCTCAAGAACCACGGGGTTCAGGTGCTGGGTCAGCCGGTTGAGAGTAAGGCCTTTGCCAAGGGTCAGCGCTGGATCTACTTCTTGTCCCCCTGGGGCATGCAGATGGAATTGGTCAGCTACCCAAACGGTAAGGATTATGAATCTGAGGCTGAGGTCAAGCTCTGGAGCCCCAAGAATCCGGCTGAGTAGGTTTAGTCAACCCTCATTGTCACCTGACAGATTCGGAACCCTTCCGGCCCAGCGACAACTGTGGCGGCGCCACCGGCAGCCAGAGTCATTGACATGTCTTGCTTGAATTCAAAACTGGTTTCGTCTGGGATTGTTGCCACGAAAGAACCCTCGATGACGAACACTCCATGCTCTTCGCCATCGGTGGTGAATTCCAGCACCTGGCCGGGTTCGGCCTCAACAACCTTGATCGCCTTCCAGGGCCCCGCCATGATTTCGGTGATGTTAGTTACATCGGTTTCATACAGATTCACTCTTGGGCTGTAGTTCATTTTTAGTGCTCCGATTCTGCTGAAGGGCTGTACTCAGGCAACGCGTTGACAATCTCCGGCGGCAGCGCCTCAACCACGAAAAATTCAAGAGTCTCGTCGCCAATGGTTTCAATTGCGTGCTTGCCATGAAGTGGTGTCATCACCAAGTCCCCGGGCCCAACCTCAAACTGTTCTCCGTTGTATTTCATGAGGCCACGGCCACGGATGATGAAATAAATCTCCTCGGTGCGAGAGTGAACATGTTCACCGACCGCTGCCCCTGGCTCTAGACGATTGTGTTCGAACGAGTCCCAGGCAGCATGCATCATCAGACCGGTCACAAAACGTTTCCAGCGTAGAACACCTCTGCCGCCATGAACACCGTGTATTTCACTCGGTGCATCGGTGTTTGCAACAATGATGGGTGTGGTGGCCATGCAGTCCTCGCGTTCGTCAACCTGTTGAGTTCCGCTGGTCAAAATTCGCGACGTTGCGGATGACTACGAATATAGCGAGAATGTATCCGAAACTACACAATCTCTTCAGAATATTCCTGAGTTTTGGGCCAAATTAGAAGGATTGGCTACATTTAGTCGAAAATCTCCGGATGAGCCACCAGAGCATTTCGAGTTCTTCGAATGTGTGCGGCTAGATTGCGCTCTAGATCATCGAAATCAAGGCGAGTGATTGCGTCGAGAATCAACCGGTGCTCGAGGTGGGTGACGCTTCCGCTTGATAGTTCACTCAGTTTGGCAAAGGCTCTCCGATAATGCTGAGTGGTGTTCCAAAGCCGCTCGATCAAATCTCGAATCATGCCCTCTGGCGCGTGGGAATAGGCCAGCAGATGGAAGTCTTGATCCAGACGAAGAAAGGTCTCAACATCGTTGGAGCGTTCCATCTGATCGGCAAGCTGAGCCAATTCGGCAATGGTTTCCGGAGTAATTCCTGCCACGCTTTGGCGCAGTAGCAGTGGTTCCAGTCGTTCCCTTATTTGGTAGGCGTCTTCGCATTCGGATTTGGTTAGCTTCGAAACCCAGGCACCGGTATTAGCAACAATTGTGACCAGACCTTCGGCCTGGAGCCGTCGCAGTGCATCGCGAACCGGCAACCTACTTGCACCGAACTCCTCGGCTAGCTGCTCCTGGAGAATTCTCGAGCCTGGCAGTATCTTCCCAGTCAGGATTTGCTCGCGAAGCTGATTAGCAATTTTCTCGCTTAGGCTTCGATCTTGTTCCTGCACCTTGGACCTCCTTGGACTGAACAAGAGCATAGTCCTTTTTGGTTTCTGGATGACTCAACTAGAGCGCGGTGTGGCCACCATCGATAATCAACTCGGTGCCGGTCACATAACTTGACTCGTCGCTGGCAAGAAATAGTGCACCATATGCAATCTCTCGGGCAGTACCGAGACGGCCTATTGGCGTCTTGTCCACAATCTCCTGGGTCATTGCCTTGTCTTGCGCCAGCACCAGTGGGGTTTCGATAATGCCCGGGTGAATTGAGTTTGACCGAATACCATCCTGGGCATAGGTCAGAGCCACATTCTTACTCAACGATCTGACTGCACCCTTGGATGCTGTGTATGCGGCAACGCCAATAGCACCAACTATCCCCCACATAGATGAGGTGTGAACGATGGACCCTTTTCCGGCAGCACGCATCACCGGGAGTACGGTTCTGGTCCCAAGAAAAACACCATTAAGGTTGATGTCTATGATTCGGTGCCAATCGTCCAGATCAATGGTCTGAATACCTTCGTAAGAACCGACAATCCCAGCGTTATTAAAAAGTATGTCGATCTTGCCTGCTTCGGCAACGATCTGATCCACCGTTTTTATCCAAGCGTCCTCATCGGTAACGTCATGCGAAATGAATTTGATGTTTGGGTCATTGAAGTCCTGATCAAGGCTCAAATCCAGAACATAAACCTTTGCGCCCTGCTCGGCAAAGAGCTCCGCCGTTGCCCGACCAATTCCTCTTGACCCACCGGTGACAATGGCAACCTTGTTGGCTAATCTCATAATGTTTTCTCTTTCAATCTCGGAATCCGATTCCAGATCAGTGATTCAACTCTGAATGAATCCAATCTAGTGTTTTTCTGGCTAAAAATGGGTAAATATTGGCGATAATGGGCTAAAATGTATCCAATCTACTCAGCTTGAGAATTAGCTTGCAAAGAGTAAATTTAGATTCAAGAATCAAAAAATTTCACTGATCGTAAGACAGAACGAGGCTCACAAATGGCAATGGCAACTATCAATCCAGCAACCGGCGAGACCGAGTTCGAGGCCGAACTCCACACCGCCGAAGAGGTCGAGGCTCGCCTTGCCAAGGCTCAGGCCGCTCACGAGATCCTGCGCGGAATGACCTACGCAGAGCGCGCCAAGCTAATGTTGGCAGCTGCCGACCTTATTGAGTCTGAGGTTGAAAAGACAGCGGTCATGCTCACCAAAGAAATGGGCAAGCCAATTGCTCAGTCTCGTGGTGAGGTTCTGAAGTGCGCAAAGAACATGCGCTTCTACGCTGCCAAATCAGAAGAATTCCTAGCACCGCAGGTGCTGGATGACCCATCCCTTGTCGGTGCCAGCAAGGCAATGGCAATCTGGCAGCCACTCGGAGTGGTGCTAGCTGTAATGCCTTGGAACTATCCGCTTTGGCAGGTAATCAGGTTCGCAGCCCCTGCTCTAATGGCTGGTAACTCTGGTGTTCTAAAGCACGCCTCGAACGTTCCTCAGTCTGCCCTGTATCTAGATGACCTCTTCACCCGCGCCGGATTCCCAGAGGGCTCATTCTCAACCCTGATGATCTCAGCATCTCAGGTTGCACCAGTAATTGACGACTGGCGAGTAAGGGCTGTCACCCTAACTGGATCAGAGCCAGCAGGACGTGCAGTTGCTGCCCAGGCTGGAAGCCAGATCAAGCCATCGGTGATGGAGCTTGGTGGTTCCGATGCATTCGTAGTAACCCCAAATGCCGACATCGAACAGGCTGCCACGGTTGCTGTCACAGCAAGAATTAACAACAACGGCCAGTCCTGCATCGCAGGCAAGCGATTCTTGGTTTTCGATGAGGTCTATGACCAATTCGTTGAGAGCTTTGTTTCCAAGATGAAGGCGCTAAAAATGGGTGACCCAATGGACGAGAGTGTTCAGGTTGGACCACTGGCAACAGCCAACGGCAAGCGTGACATCGTCGAGCTAGTTGAAGATGCCAAGGCCAAGGGAGCTCGCGTTCTTTGTGGTGGTGAAACACCCGAGGGCCCAGGCTTCTACTACCCAGCAACAGTTATTGACCAGCTAACCGATGACATGCGCCTAGTTATGGAAGAGGCCTTTGGTCCAGTTGCAACCATCTACCGCGTCAAAGACCGCGAAGAAGCAATCAAGGTTGCCAACCAGACCACCTTTGGTTTGAGCTCGGCAATCTGGAGCGAGGACGAGGAAGAGCAGAACTACTTCGTTGAGCACCTGCAGGCAGGTGCGGTATTCGTAAACGGCATGACCATCTCCTACCCAGAGCTAGCCTTTGGTGGCATCAAGGATTCCGGTTATGGCCGCGAACTTTCTGATGCTGGCATCAAGGAGTTCTGTAACCTAAAGACCGTCTGGAAGGCATAGCCTCCAATGCAGGTTGGTTTCCTTGGGCTTGGCACCATGGGGCTTGCCATGGCAACCAACCTCCTCAAAAAGGATGGATCGGTCCTTGGCTGGAATCGTTCACCGGGGCCACTGGATGATTTTCAAAAACTAGGCGGTTCGGTCACCACAGCAGCAGCAGATTCGCTGGCGTTACCAATCTCATTTTCTATGCTTGCCAGCGATACAGTTTGCGATCAGGTCTTAGCACCGGAGAACCTAACACCGGGAACCATTCATGTTGGCATGGCTAGCATTTCACCTGAAATGGCCGACCGGTTAACAGAGCGATTTGCAGCTGTCGGGGCAACATATGTTTCCGCACCAGTAATGGGTCGTCCTGCCGTAGCTAGAGCAGGTGAGTTGAACATTCTGGCCGGAGGCAATGCTGCAGCTATTGAACAGGTTGAGCAATATCTCAGCAAAATGGGAGCCAAGGTTTGGCGCGTTGCAGAGACTCCTCGCACGGCAAATCTGATTAAGATCGCCGTCAACTACAACATTCTTAGCGCAATCCAGACCATTGGCGAATCAGTTGCCCTGGTGAAATCACATGGGGTCAAGCCGGAGGATTTCATAGAGCTAATCACATCGACGATGTTTGATTCTGTTGTTTACCGTGGCTATGGGGCCCAGATAGCCAAGAGAGATCACTCGGAGGTGTTGTTCTCGGTCGAACTTGGCAAGAAAGACCTCGCTCTGGCGATTGCGGCAGCCGCAGAAACCGGTCTAGTACTTCCGACCGCTGGAGCCATCATGGAACAGATGGACAAGACACTTGTTGACCCAGAGTTGAGTGACAAGGATTGGGCTGCACTGGCCGAGGTAACAATCAGGTCTAACGAATTAGATTCTTAGTAGGGGTTTGCAACAAACAGCTCTTGTGCTGGGAACTTGGTAAGAACCTGCGCACCGTTGTTGGTGATCACAACCTCTTCTTCGATTCGAGCAGCTGAGATGCCGTCTGATGCTGGGCAGTAAGTTTCAAGTGCGAAGACCATTCCAGCCTTGATCTCAACCGGGTTGGTCAAGCTGTTTAGGCGAGAGATGATTGGTCGCTCGTGCAGACCAAGTCCTAGACCGTGACCGAACTGAAGGCCGAAGGCATCCATTTCGTTGGCAAAGCCAAGATCGGTGGCCTTTGGCCAAAGCTTTGCAATCTCATCAGTTCCAACACCTGGACGGACCTTTTCAATAGCCGCATCCATCCACTCACGGGCCTTGGTGTAGGCATCGTGTTGCGCAGGAGTTGAACTACCAACCGAGAAGGTTCGGTAGTAGCAGGTGCGGTAACCCTGATATGAGTGAATGATGTCAAAGAACGCCTGGTCGCCCGGGCGAATAATTCGGTCGGTGAAGTTGTGTGGGTGAGGATTACAGCGCTCACCTGAAACAGCATTGATTGCCTCGACCTGATCTGAGCCAAGCTCGTAAAGCTTCTTGGATGCAAGGGCAACAATCTGGTTTTCCTTGATTCCAGGGCGAAGTGCATCGGTGATGTCCTGGTAAACACCATCAACCATCGCAGCTGCCTGGGATAGCAACATGATCTCGTCAGGG
>CAZBTW010000022.1:0-10038 GCA_964494925.1 uncultured Aquiluna sp. | reverse complement strand
TACACTCTTTCCAGCTCGTTGTTTCCAAGGATTGGACTATCCAATCCTTGGAAACGACGAGCTGGCAAAAATCAGGCACATCGATCGTGCTAACAACATTGGTAAAGCGGTTACGATTTCCTGCCTGTACCGAGTAGATGATGGCGCTGAAGCTCTGGAGGAGCGTCTGGCAGCAATGTGCCAGGAGGTCGACGAAGCGCTAGCAGCTGGAGCAACATTTATTGTGCTGTCAGACCGCGACTGCAACCGAGAGCTTGCTCCAATACCTTCGCTTCTTTCCTGCTCTGCCATTCACCACCACTTGATCCGCAATGGAACCAGGATGATGGCCGGTTTAGTAGTTGAAGCCGGTGATGCCAGAGATGTCCACCACGTCGCGGCACTGATCGGATTCGGTGCTTCTGCCATCAATCCATACCTGGCCCTAGAAAGTGCCGAAGAGCTTGTAGTAAACGGAACTATTACTGGAATCACCGCTGAGCGGAGCAGTAAGAACATGGTTAAGGCTCTTGGTAAGGGCGTGCTAAAAGTCATGTCGAAGATGGGCATCTCGACAGTTGCCTCATATGGTGGGGCTCAGTGCTTCGAAGCAATTGGCTTGAGCCAGGAACTGGTAGATAAGTACTTCACAGGAACCACTACCAAACTCGGTGGAGTTTCGATGGCAATTCTGCACAGCGAGATTGAGCAGCGCCATACAGCTGCATATCCGATCGAGGGCACAACTCAAGACATGGGCCCACTGGATGTAGGTGGCGAGATGAAGTGGCGCCGTGAGGGTCCACCGCACCTTTTCAACCCAGAGACAGTTTTCAAGCTGCAGCACAGCACCAGTCAGAAAAACTACGAGATTTTCAAGTCCTATACCAATGCCGTCGATGACCAGGCGGCGCGCCTGATGACCATTCGCGGTCTTTTTGAATTCAAGTCCGGAGTTCGCCAACCGATTCCGATTGATGAAGTTGAGCCGATTAGCGAGATTGTGAAGCGGTTCTCAACCGGTGCTATGAGCATGGGTGCAATTTCGCCTGAGGCTCACGAAACACTGGCGATCGCAATGAACCGGCTTGGTGGCAAGAGCAACACCGGCGAGGGCGGAGAATCTGTAGAGCGTCTTCTGGACCGAAATCGTCGCAGCGCCGTCAAGCAGGTGGCATCAGGACGCTTCGGTGTTACCTCGATGTACCTAACTCACGCGGACGACATACAAATCAAGATGGCGCAGGGCGCCAAGCCGGGCGAGGGCGGTCAGCTTCCCCCAAACAAGGTCTATCCCTGGATTGCCGAGTTGCGACACTCAACACCCGGTGTTGGACTAATTTCACCACCTCCTCACCACGACATCTACTCGATTGAGGATCTGAAGCAGCTGATATTTGACCTAAAGCGAGCCAACCGTGACGCCCGCATTCACGTGAAGCTGGTGAGCCAGTTTGGTGTCGGCACAGTAGCGGCCGGCGTAGCTAAAGCCAAGGCAGACGTGGTGCTTATCTCAGGACACGACGGTGGAACTGGCGCCAGTCCGTTGAACTCACTCAAGCACGCTGGGACCCCGTGGGAACTAGGACTTGCTGAGGCACAGCAGACTCTACTTCTGAATGGCTTACGCGATCGAATCGTGGTTCAGGTCGATGGATCCATGAAGACTGGGCGCGATGTCATGATTGCTGCTCTGCTGGGCGCAGAGGAATACGGCTTCGCAACCGCACCGTTGGTAGTTGAGGGGTGCATCCTGATGCGCGTCTGTCACCTAGACACCTGTCCGGTTGGTGTAGCAACTCAGAACCCACTGCTTCGTGAGCGATTCCATGGGCAAGCTGACCATGTTGTCAACTTCTTCGAGTTCCTCGCACAAGAGGTTCGCGAGTACCTAGCTCAACTGGGTTTCCGGACACTCCAGGAGGCAATCGGGCAGGTTCAGTTGCTGGACGTGAACAAGGCGATTCACCACTGGAAGGCAGATGGGCTTGATCTATCACCTATCTTTGCTGCCAAGGACATCCAAACTGATCAGGCTCAGTACTGCACCAAGCAACAGGACCATGAGCTCACTGAGCATTTTGATTACCCATTGATTGGTGAAGCTGCTCCAGCCCTCAAGGATGGCAAATCAGTGGTAATCGAACGAAGAATCAACAACACCATGCAGGCCATCGGAACCATGCTTGGCAATGAGCTAACCAAACGATGGGGAGAGCAGGGGCTTGAGCCTGGTTCGCTGAAGCTAAATCTCACTGGCAGTGCTGGACAGTCTCTAGGTGCTTTTGTTCCTCGGGGAATCGAGATCAATGTCGAAGGAGACTGCAACGACTATGTCGGTAAGGGGCTTTCTGGAGGCTTGATTTCAGTCCGACCAGCGGCCAGTGCCGGATTCACGGCATCCGAAAACGTAATTGCAGGTAACGTAATCGGCTACGGAGCCACCTCCGGAAAAATCTTCTTGAACGGAATCGTTGGTGAGCGATTCATGGTTCGTAATTCTGGCGCCGTCGCAGTATCCGAAGGAGTCGGAGATCACGCGCTTGAATACATGACAGGTGGCCGAGCGGTAATTCTTGGGAAAACCGGAATCAACCTAGGTGCCGGCATGTCCGGCGGTATCGCATATGTCTACAAGCTCTCCGAAGCCCGGGTCAACCGAGAAGCTCTGCAAACTGGTGAACTGACACTGGGAACCCTCGAGCAACCAGAGCAGCAGGAGCTTCTGGCAATTTTGCAAGAACACCACGATCGCACTGGTTCAACTCTGGCAGGGAAGCTACTTGCAGACTTTGAAGCAGAGGTTGGCAACTTCGTAAGGGTTCTTCCAAGAGACTACGCTCGCGTGGTGGATATCCAACGCGAAGCACAGGAAACTGGCATCGCTCTAGACGGTGATGAAATCTGGACTCAAATCCTGGAGGTAACTAATGGCTGATCCCAGGGGATTCATTAAAGTAACCGACCGCGAAACTGCAAAGCGGAGACCAGTTCCAGTTCGGATCAAGGACTGGAAAGAGGTGTACGAAGAGCGCAACTCTGGGGTTATAAAAGAGCAGGCCAGTCGCTGTATGGACTGCGGCATTCCTTTTTGCCACGCTGGATGCCCACTTGGGAACTTGATTCCGGAATGGAACGACCTAACCCACAGAGGTCGCAATAAAGAGGCCATCGATCGCCTTCACGCGACCAATAATTTTCCGGAATTCACCGGCAGGCTGTGCCCTGCTCCGTGTGAATCTGCCTGTGTCCTTGGTATTAATCAACCCGCTGTGACCATCAAAGAAATAGAAGTTTCAATCATTGATGACGCCTTTGATGCCGGCTTTGTTGTGCCGTCAGTACCGGAACGTCTAACTGGCAAGACTGTGGCAGTTGTAGGGTCTGGACCAGCCGGCCTGGCCGCTGCCCAGCAGCTAACACGCGCTGGCCACACAGTTGCTGTTTTCGAGCGAGATGACCGCATTGGTGGCTTGTTACGCTACGGGATCCCAGATTTCAAAATGGAGAAGCAGCACATCGACAAGCGACTTGCGCAAATGGAATCCGAGGGAACTAGATTCCGCACCGGCGTGAACGTTGGGGTTGACATCTCCTGGCAAGAACTCAAGCTTCGCTATGACGCGGTCCTGGTGGCAACAGGTGCACTGAAGCCGAGGGGGATTGATGTTCCCGGACGTGATCTCGAAGGAGTTCACTTCGCAATGGATTACCTAAGCCAAGCAAACAGAGTCGTTGCTGGCGATGTGGTTGATAACCAGATCGACGCCGCTGGAAAGCACGTTGTAATCCTGGGTGGCGGCGACACTGGCGCCGACTGCCTTGGAACCGCAACGCGCCAGGGGGCAAAGTCTGTGACAACCATTGCAATCGGTCAGAAGCCTCCCGAGGAGCGGCCTGCAAATCAGCCTTGGCCGGTGAGCCCAAGTCTTTACGAAGTTGCTAGCGCTCACGAAGAGTTTGGTGAAAGAAAGTATTTGCACGCGACAGTTGAGTTTGTTGGAGAAAACGGCAAAGTCACTGGCATCAAGGTCGGCGACACAGAGTTCGTTGACGGCAAGCGCGTTGCTAAAGCTGGAACCGAACGCGTGATGAAAGCTGACCTAGTGCTGCTGGCACTTGGCTTTACTGGTACTGAATCGGATCAGATTGTGCAGCAGCTGGGCGTTGAGCTCGACAGCAAAACCAACATTGCCCGCGATTCCAAATACTGCATTGAGGATTCGATGTTTGTTGCAGGAGATGCGGGACGTGGTCAATCACTGATAGTTTGGGCCATAGCTGAAGGCAGGGCGGCGGCCTCAGCGATTGATGAATACCTCGAAGGCGAGACACTGCTGCCATTCCCCGTAAAACCAACGGACGTACCGATTTCGGTATACACCTAGAAACAAAAGAAACCAGGTAAATAGATTGACAAGACGCGCCAAAATTGTAGCCACTTTCGGGCCCGCGATATCTTCTATCGAGATGACAAGAGCAGTTATTGCTGCTGGGGTCGATGTAGCTCGAATGAATCTTTCGCACGGTTCATATGAAGTGCACGAGAAGGTCTACGCAAACATTCGTCAAGCCAGCGAGGAGGCCAAGAAAAACGTTGGCATCTTGGTCGACCTACAGGGACCAAAGATTCGCCTTGGTCGCTTTGCCGAGGACAAAATTGAGCTTGTACCTGGTGCGACTTTCAAAATCACAACTGAGGATGTTCCAGGTGATGTCAACATCTGCTCCACAACCTATAAGGGACTCCCAGGCGATGTCTCGGTTGGTGACATGTTGTTGATTGACGATGGCAGGTTGGCCCTGAAGGCCACCGCCGTTGACAGCACCACGGTGACCACCGAGGTGGTTTTCGGTGGACCATGCTCCAACAACAAGGGAATCAACCTCCCCGGCGTTGCTGTGAATGTTCCTGCTTTGTCGGAAAAGGACGAAGAGGACCTTCGTTGGGCACTAAAGCTTGGTGCCGACATGATCGCTCTGAGCTTTGTGAGAAACGCGAAGGACATTCTTAGGGTTCACGAAATCATGACCGAAGAAGGTCGATTTATTCCTGTGATTGCAAAGATTGAGAAGCCACAGGCTGTTGCAGCACTCGAGGAAATCATCGACGCCTTCGACGGAGTTATGGTTGCCAGGGGAGACCTAGGTGTTGAGCTGCCACTTGAGCAGGTTCCAATCGTGCAAAAGCGAGCAGTTGAGCTTGCAAGGCGCTGGGCAAAGCCAGTCATTGTTGCAACCCAGATGCTGGAAAGCATGATTTCGGCAAGTCGTCCGACTCGCGCAGAGACCTCTGACGTCGCTAACGCAGTTCTTGATGGCGCGGATGCATTGATGCTCTCGGGCGAAACATCTGTTGGTGAGTACCCAATTGAGACCATCGAGACAATGGCGAAGATCATTGAATCTACCGAGGAAAATGGTCTGGAACGAATCCCAGACCTTGGCACTCAGCCACACACCCACTCGGGCGCAGTTGTGAAGGCAGCCCTCCAAATTGCAGAGCTGCTTGGCGCTAAGTACGTCTGTGTCTTCACTGAATCAGGTGACACACTGCTTCGGGTATCGAGGCTTCGTTCTAGAGTTCCTGTGTTGGCGTTCACCCCAAGTGCTGAGATCCAGCGCCGATTGGCACTTACCTGGGGTGCAACAACCTTCCAGGTAGGTAAAGCAACTCACACTGACCAGATGATCAAGCAGGTCGACGAGATTGTTCTTGCTTCGGGCAAGTGTCGCGTTGGCGATGAGGTAGTGATTGTCGCCGGATCGCCTCCGGGGATTCCGGGATCAACTAACTCGCTACGCGTTCACAGAGTTGGAGACGCGGTCAACGAAGCTGTCCCTGGCTACGCAAGCTAAGCCTTTAGAAACAGAAAAGAGCGGTGATAATCACCGCTCTTTTTTTGTGCCGGAAGTGGGATTTGAACCCACACGCCCATAGGACAAAGCATTTTGAGTGCTCCGCGTCTGCCGTTCCGCCATTCCGGCCAGCCACTACACTCTAGCGGATTCGTAATCGGCTAACGACACTAAACTTGAGATTATGGACGAACCACTAAGAGTTGTTGTTGCCGAAGACGAGGGTCTAATCCGAATGGACATTGTCGCGACCCTCAATGAATCCGGCTACCAGGTCGTAGGGGAAGCTGCAGATGGTGAAGAAGCCGTACGGCTCGCTACCGAGCTAACTCCAGACCTTATGGTTATGGACATTAAGATGCCAAAGCTAGATGGAATTTCAGCAGCAGAAAAAATTTCTGAACTCAAAATTCCAGTGGTTCTACTCACCGCCTTTTCGCAATCAGACCTTGTTAAGCGCGCGGCTGAGGCCGGGGCAATGGCCTATGTGACCAAGCCATTCAAGCCGACGGACCTGCTTCCGGCGATTCAAATTGCACTTTCGAGGTTCGAGGAAATCACAGCCCTTGAAGCTGAAATTGCAGACATTTCCGAGCGCCTTGAAACCAGAAAGCTCATGGACAGGGCTAAGTCGATGTTGCAGACCAAGATGAAGTTGACTGAACCAGAGGCTTTTAGGTGGATTCAAAAGGCGTCAATGGACAGAAGATTGTCAATGGCCCAGGTCGCCAAGACCGTTATCGAACAGCTGGACAAGAAGTAGTTACTTCTTTTCCCTAAGGAAATTTGTAATTCTGACCGTGGAGAGAAGGTCTCCACCTTCATCTCTGATCTTGATCTCGTGAGATGTTAGATTGCGGCCAAGTTTGATTGCGGTACAGGTCCCAGTAACGAGCCCCTCAGTCACCGACTTGTGATGGGTTGCATTGATTTCTATCCCCACCGCATATCCCCAGGGGTGTGCGTGAACATTGGCGGCAAACGAACCCAAAGACTCGCCTAGAACAACGTGTGCGCCACCGTGTAGCACTCCAAGTGGTTGGGTATTTCCCGTTACAGGCATCGTCGCGACAGCACGCTCAGCACTTAGCTCAAGGAGCTTGATTCCCATGCGTTCTGCTAAATCACCCAAACCACGTTCGTTCATAATCTGGTTCGCATGTTCGGACTTCGCGACATTCTCATCGGTCACTTGTTACCACCTTCGGCAAAGTAGGCTATGGGCATGAGCACCAGTTCAAAGCCTACCTTGCTACTGATTGACGGACACTCGTTAGCTTTTAGGGCCTTCTATGCACTCAATGCTGAGAACTTTAAAAATGCTCAGGGTCAGCACACCAATGCCGTGCACGGATTTATATCGATGATGTTGAACATCCTCGAGGCCGAAAAACCAACGCATCTTTGCGTTGCCTTCGATGTTTCTAGAGAGAGCTTTAGAACTCAGGAGCTGCCGGAATACAAGGGAACCCGTGGCGAGACACCGGAAGAATTCATTGGACAAACAGAGCTTCTAGTCGAGGCACTCAATGCGATGAACATCACATCGGTCTCTAGAGAGAACTACGAAGCAGACGATCTTCTGGCATCACTGGCGAATCAAGGTGAAAAAGAAGGCATGAGAGTTCTGGTTGTTTCTGGTGACCGGGACACTTTCCAGCTAATCCGCCCCACTACAACGGTTCTCTACCCAGTAAAAGGCGTCATGAACCTTGCCCGCATGGATGATGCAGCAGTTTTTGAGAAATATGGCGTTCACGCTATTCAGTATCCAGAACTTGCCGCGCTGGTGGGTGAAACCTCGGACAACCTCATTGGGATTCCCGGTGTTGGCCCAAAAACAGCCGCCAAATGGATCCAGCAGTTTGGCTCACTTGATGAAATCATCGAACGTGCCGACGAGATTGGTGGCAAGGTTGGCGAGTCGCTTCGCGAGCATAAGCATTTGGCAGTGCGCAACCGAAGACTCAATCATTTGCTCACCGATCTAGAGTTTGATTTCAGTCTCGATGAACTCGCGCTCGGACCCGTGAACGAGGACCTGTTGCGGGAAGTCTTCGCGAAACTGTCTTTCCGCACGCTCCTCACCAGAGTATTGAAGTTGCGCGGGGCAAATGGCTCTCAGCATCCGGCCAGTTCGGCGGTAATCGAAGACGAGCCCAGGCCGGTTGAGTCTTTATCACCCGAGCCAATCCCGACTAAATCGGCTGAACTGATTAGTCAGCTTCCAGCCGAACCCGTGTCTACACATGTCGCCAGCGTTAAGGAGATCGGAGCCTTGCTGGAAGCCGGGGATGGTTTCATCCATCTCGAGCTAGCAGAGTCTGGGATTGTCGGTTTTGGAGCAGCAACGCTGACCTCGAGAATGAACTGGGACGGACAGGACCGGTCAAAACTGGAGAGATTAATAGCTGCTGGTAGATACGGGGTTTGGGACACGAAGCTGACCATCAAGAGACTTTCCAGAATCGGTTTAAAAGTTAAGAACCTGACTGAGGATCCGATGCTTGCCGGCTACCTAGTTGATCCGCTCACTAAGGATCTAAATCCCGACTCACTCATCAGGCAGCATGCTGGTATTGATATCACCAGGGGTGACCCCAACCAACTGATGACCGAGTCTGACCCTTCGTTGGATGCTTGGATCTCAGCAGTGCTGAGTGCCGTACTGGTGCCAAACCTTGAGGACAATGGTCAACTGGGCGTCTACCGTGAGATAGAGATGCCCTCCGCACGCGTGCTGGCAGAAATGGAGCTAACCGGCATCGCAGCGGATCGTGACTCCCTCCAGACCCAGTTCGATGACCTAACACTTGAGGTTGAGACGATTGCTACCGAGGCCTACGAGATCATTGGCCACGAGGTGAACCTGGCAAGCCCAAAGCAACTTCAGGTCGTGCTATTTGAAGAACTAGGCATGACTGGCACCAAAAGCCTAAAAACTGGCTTCTCGACCAATGCTGAGGCGCTAAACACTCTTTTTGAACAGACGCAGCACCCATTTTTGGAAAAACTGCTCGCGCATCGCGACAGCACCAAGCTTCGTCAAATGACAGAGACGCTCCTGAAGGCTGTTGATTCTGATGGCCGCATCCACACCACCTACTCTCAGGTTGGAACTTCAACTGGGCGACTAAGCAGCGAGAATCCAAACTTGCAAAATATCCCCATCAAGACTGAGCGCAGTCAGAAACTGCGCTCTGCATTTGTTGCAGGTCATGGATTCGAGACCCTCCTAACAGCCGACTATTCCCAAATTGAGATGCGAATCATGGCTCATCTTTCAGAAGATGAAGGTCTAATTGATGCTTTTGCAAGAGGTGAAGACCTTCACAACTTTGTTGGAGCCAAAATCTACGATGTGGAACCAAGTGATGTAACCAGCCAAATGCGCTCAAAGGTCAAGGCCATGAGCTATGGCCTTGTCTACGGCCTGAGCGAGTATGGACTGGCAAGGCAACTTAGAATTTCGGGCTCGGAAGCCAAGGAGCTAATGGGGGAGTACTTCGATCGTTTCGGAGGAGTGAAGCGGTATCTGGACCTAGTGGTTCAAAGGGCGAAGTCGCTTGGTTACACAACAACTATTTACGGTCGCAGAAGGCCGTTTCCAGATCTTCACTCGAAAATCTTCCAGGTTCGAGAGAACGCTCGTAGAGCAGCACTAAACGCACCAATTCAAGGCAGCGCTGCGGACATCATGAAGTTGGCAATGATTGATGTCAGGCAACAGATGGTCGCCCAGGGTCTGAAATCACAGTTGCTACTACAGGTGCACGACGAATTGGTTTTCGCAGTCGCGCATGGCGAGCTTGAAGTTCTGAAGAAACTTGCAGTGGAAGCCATGATGAATGTTGCGAAACTGAGTGTTCCACTCGAGGTGCACATTGGCATTGGGCCCGACTGGGAGCTAGCGGGTCACTAGAAAAGACGCTAGTATTTGCTGGTGCCCTAGGGCATGTTCCTGTCCGTTCGTTGGACCAAGAAAACAGTGAATTAAACATTCATTTTGGTGCGACCCGAGTATAAAAGCGAAGTAACTAAACATATGGCAACCAAATCAACTGCAAAAATGCAGCAGGTAGCAGTAAATGACATCGGATCAGCAGAGGACTTTCTAGCCGCTGTTGAAGCAACTCTCAAATTCTTCAATGACGGAGATCTAATCTCTGGCACCGTGGTCAAGATTGACCGCGATGAGGT